>JAJAZE010000050.1 GCA_026785925.1 Pyrinomonadaceae bacterium | reverse complement strand
CCTTTATTATTCGTTCTCCGGCTTCATTTATTCACCAAATTTATTTACTGCGGGATGAAAGTGATGCCCGAAATGTTTTCCGTCGGTGAAATAATTTGCGGCGCGAAAGTGTAGCCTCTTGAAGCCACGCGAAGAATATAAGTTTCGCCCGCCGCGACTTCGTTAAAGCGGAAACTGCCGAACTTGCCCGTCGGAACCGTCCTTGAAACGCCCTGCGAATCGGTCAGCGTAACGAGCGTGTTTGATAGCCTGAAATCCGGCGGCGTGATGACTCTGCCGGAAATCGAAACGGCTGCCGCCGTCGGCGCGAGTGCGCCTAAAGTCCAGTCGGAAAACTGCGAAATGCCATTGACGGTCGCCGTGTTCGCGGTCGTGTCAATCGTCGCTGTCTGCATTTCGGGGACGTTTTCTTCGATTTTGAACAGGCGGTAAGTTGATTCATTGCCGACGACATCCGTTTGCAGATAGTGAAACGTCAGGTTTGCCGTGATAAATACTTCACCCGCTTTCGTGATCGTCCAGTAACGATTCAGACGATTTCCCGGACTCGGCGCGTTCGGCTGCGCTTGCTGAACGGCATTGATAGTCAGCGTTGCGCCGATTCCCGATTGCGGAACGACATCAACCGGCGAATAACCGTTTGCCGTGCCGACCGGAAACGTGAACGGATTTTGATTGCCGAATGCTTTGCGGATTTTGCCGATGACGTAGCCGCCGCTGCCGTCTGCATCGGCGATGCGGTTGGCAGTCGCCGTGTCGGTTAAATCGAGCAAGCGGTCTGCGCCCGCGTTGATAATGCCGCCCGTCAGCCAGAGTTTTCCGGTCATCGCCAAATCGCGTTCGAGCGTCAGCGTCCGGTCGTCGGCGACGGTTAAATTGTTGACGATAATATTGCCCGCCGGATTATACGTCGGATTGTCGAAACTGTTGCCGGTGTAAGGCACATAAACGCTGTCATTATTGTTCGGAACGATGCCGCCGTTCCAGTTGTCGGTCGAATCCCAATTATTATCGTCCGCGTCCAAGCCGTTCCAGATGCGGCAGCTAACGGCTTCGGTGTCGCCGCTCAATTCGGCGAGGTAAGATTGAAGGCTGTTGCCGGGCGTAGTCAGCGTCAGACAATCGAGCGCGATTGCGCCTTGAAAGTCGCCGGAGACAAACATTGTCTGTCGTGATGGATTGTAGCCGATGCCGAGCGGATTATAATTGTTTTCGGTCTTGCCGTTCGGGTCGGAAGGATTACCGATAGCAATCAGACCTTCAAAACCGCTGGCGGCGATTGGTTTCGCCCAATCGAAATTGCCGTTTGAATCATAACGGGCGACAAATAAATCTTCGCCGCCGAAACTCGCCAGCGTTTCGACGTTCGGCGTTCCGCCGCCGAATGTGCCGCCGTCCCAGAACGTCCCGACGACGTGAACTCTGCCCGCGCCGTCAAGCGCGATTGCTTCGCCGACACCGCCAAAGCCTTTCGCCCAAATAAAGTCGCCGTTCATATCTAGTTTCGTGACATAACCGCCGAGACTGGCTTCGCCCTCGCCGCTGCCTTCGGTTTCAAACAAGGTCGTTTCCGGCACGGTCGGAAACGTCGCCGAATCGAAATAATAGCCGGTCAGGAAAATCTCGCCCGCGCCGTTGACCGCGATTTGCGAGCCGCCGAGAGTTTCGGTGTTGTTGAGATTTTCAACCCACAGATTGCTGCCGCTGGAGTTAAATTTGGCGATGAAAGTGTTGGTCGAGTCTTCGAGCGTTCCCGCCGGATTATCGGGATTGGTAAAAGTCGTTGCCGGAGTGGTTGGAAAGGTGATGGACGGCGAGCCGAAATTGCCGACGAGATACAGATTGTTCGAGCCGTCAATTTTCAAATCGAGACCGTTATCATCCTTCGTTCCGCCGATGATTTGTTTCCAAATAATCTCGCCGGTCAGCGGATTGAGCCTCGCCAAAACTATCTCCGATTCGCCGTTGTTGATGAATGATGAGCCTAAGAAATTCGTGCCGGAGACGAAACCGGCGACATACGGATTACCGCTCGTGTCGAAAACAATTTGGTTAATGCCGTTTTGACCCGTTTCCAAATTATTCATATTTTTCGGGCTGCCGGAATTGCCGCCTTTTGCCCACAGCAAATCGCCGCTCGAATTGTATTTGGCGGCGAACGATTCGTAATTCACGCCCGCCGCGCCGTTGTCGTTGAGCGTGATGTTCAGATTCGCGCCGCCGCTGCCTTGCAAAGTGATGGTT
>JAJAZE010000049.1 GCA_026785925.1 Pyrinomonadaceae bacterium | reverse complement strand
TGTTTTGTATTTTTTCGGCAGGTTTTTAAAATAATTGCCGATGCTCCATTCCATCGCTTCCGGCTTTTGCGCCTGCGCCGAAAACACCGTGAGCATAACTAAAACCGGCAGCAAAATAACTTTCGGTGAAAACATATTTTTATACTTTCGACGGTAATCGAATTCTTTTTTACAGTTAGCTGCTAAAACACCCGAATAGCTATCGGCAAATAGAACCGACAACTGCTTTTTCCATTGCTTTCACAACGAGAAAATTAGCCACGCTCGAAACTTTTCCGTATTCCGCCAGCCCGGTTTTTGCCAAACTCAATTTAACTCCCGGAGCCAGCGAATTTTGAACCATCATTTCTACCAAAGCCTTTTGGCAAACTTTAAAAGCCACTTGCAGAAAAGCGGTCTTTGCCTGGTTAAACAGCTCTAAATCGTTCTTTTGCCGTGCCGCATCCGCTACGCAAGCCGCCGCGTTTGAGCCGTTCATCAGACTGATCAAGCCGGACGGGTTATACAATTCAGAGCCGTAAAATCGTTCGGGCAGCGAAACCGAACCGTCCAAATTCGCATCTCTCAAATCGTATAAAGGAACAACGCCGACTACTTTGTTCTGACCCATACCCGCCGATTTATATGCCACTAAAATTACATGTTTTCCTTTTAGAGTGCTTTGGCTGTGTTCCAACGCATCCCATTTAATTTCGTTTGCCATAATTTTTCTCCTCAATTTGTTTATTTATTTCTACTTTTAAAACATTGCTCATAGTTTTTTTCTCCTATGAAATATCGCCTTTCACTCGTCTGCTAACTTGAATCTTCCGTTTTTTTTGTCCCAGTCGAGATAAATCGGTTTCCCCGACTCGATGATTTTCGTCAATTCGTCAACCTGACCAATCGGCGTGACTTCTAGAAAGTAATCGCAGATTTCCAGGGAAACTTTCATCCGCGTTCCCGCGCGCGACGGCTCGAAATGATAAGTCGTTGAGTTATCCTGCTCGACGATTTTCTTAAAACGCGCGGCGGATTGCGGCTTGTCCCAAAACATTTTCAAAGGAAGCGCGGGCAGAACTTCGCCTCTTACTTGCGTCCAATTTTCACCGACGCGCCGCAGAAAAAAAGTTTCATAGTCGTCACAGACCGCATCGCTTTTCAAATTGGAGACGACCAGCAGCGGCGGCTTCGTCTGACTTTTGAAAAGAGCCGCCTGAAAAACCGCCACCGCCCCGTCAAACTGTTCCGGCGTTACCGGAAAATCCGTGAAAGCCGCCGCGTAACCGTTTTTCTCGTCAACGGTGATATTTTCCGCCGTCGGCTTCGGAAAATCGCCCGTCGCGGTGATATATTTTTTCGGCAGATTCTTAAAATAATCGGCGATGTTCCAATCGCTCGCCGATTTTTGCGCCTGTGCCGAGAACGCCGTGATAAAAACTAAAAATGACGACAAAATAATTCGGTGAAATTTAGAAAACTGCTTTTTGTTTTTCATTTGCGTCGTCTCCTTCTGATTATTTTGCAAACTTGAATTTCCCGGTTTGTTTATCCCACTCAAAATAAACCGGCTTCGCCGACTCGATGAGTTTGCTAAATTCGTCAACCTTTGCTTGCGACGCGCCGTCTTGCGAAAAGTCGCAGATTGCCATAGACACTTTCATTGAGCGTCCGACGCGCGGCGGCTCGAACTGATAAACAATCTGACCCTGTTTGACGATTTTCAAAAGTTTCCCGGCGGATTGCGTCCCGCCCGACGACCAAAAGATTTTCAAATCAAGCGGCGGCAGAACCGCTTGTTTCACTTCCGTCCAACGATTGCCCGTCCGCCGCAGAAAAAAAATTTCGTAATCGCTGCAAGGTGTGGCGATTGTTCGGTGGGTGACGACGACGAGCGGCGATTTCGTTTGACTTTTGAAAAGTGCCATCTCAAAAACCGGGAACGGCTCGACGGTTAAGCGGCGCGAAGATTCCATTTGCGCCGCGTAACCGTTCTTCTCGTCAACGACGAGAGTTTCGGCGGAAGGCTGTGCATAACCATCGTCCTCAGCGGTGATATATTTTTTCGGCAGATTCTTAAAATAATCGGCGATGCTCCAATCCTTCGCGTCCGATTTTTGCGCCTGCGCCGAAAACGCCGTGACGAAAATAAAGACCGATGACAAAATAATTCTTGATAAAAACATATTTCTTTTGCTTTTCACCGCGTTTCAAAACGCGATATTTTTCGGCATTTAAC
>JAJAZE010000048.1 GCA_026785925.1 Pyrinomonadaceae bacterium | reverse complement strand
GCGGCGGTTTCTTCGACTGCTTGTTTCGGCGCGACTGGTGCGCTTTGACTGCCGACTGCTGACTGCTGACTGCCGACCGAACTGCCGACTAATCCGACGATTGCGCCGACTTCAACGGTTTCGCCTTCCTGAACGCGAATTTCCAGCAGCGTTCCGGCTGTTGGCGACGGAACTTCGGCATCAACTTTGTCAGTCGAAATTTCCAACAAAGGTTCGTCTTTTTCGATCACATCGCCGACGGCTTTGAGCCATTTGGAAACGGTTCCTTCCGTAATTGATTCACCCATTTGCGGCATCACGACTTCGGCGGCATCTGCCAAACTCGCCGGATTTGCCGGTGGCGCAGATACTTCCGCGACTGTTTTGACTGTTTCGGTCGGCTCTTCAATCGGCACATTTTGAGTTTCTTCGAGTTCGGCGGCGACCGCTTGAGATTCCTCAACTTTCGGCGGCTCCGACTGCTGATTACTATTCGCCGACTGCTGACTGCCGACTGCTGACTGCTCACTGCCGACTGCCGTTTCACCTTCTTCGCCGATAATGCCGACCGCCGTTCCGACTTCGACGGTTTCGCCTTCGACGGCGCGAATTTCCAACAAAATGCCCGCTGACGGCGCGGGAATTTCGGCATCAACTTTGTCGGTTGAAATCTCCAGTAAAGGTTCGTCCTTTTCGATTCTCTCGCCAACTTGCTTATGCCATTTGGAAACGGTTCCCTCAGTAATTGACTCGCCCATCTGCGGCATCACGACTTCTACGCTCATAAATTCTCCGTTTTATAAAATGACTGCGAACATATAATTTTTAACAGCAAAATAACAGCATACAAGAAATTATCGGTGTTGAAAACACGCGGCATCGTTGGATTTCGGTTGCCGTTTATTAAGTTCATTTCAATCCAAATTTTTCATTTGTTGATTTTGCCAGCCGCTCAATAAAATCAGTGATAAAAGCGAACCAATAAAACACATAAACATATCGGTCTGGGTGTCCCAAACGTCGCCTTGCGTTCCCAAAAACGCTTCCGCCGAATCGCCGGTAGCGACGGCAACCCACCATTCGACGAATTCGTAAAACGCCGAAAACGCCAATGGGACGGCGACTGCCATAAAATAAATCCACCATTCGCCGTTGACGATTTCTTTTCTGATAAAAACTTCCCGCGCAATCAGAGCGGGCGAAAATCCCTGCATAAAATGCCCGACTTTATCGTAATTATTCCGCGTCCAGCCGAAAACTTCTTTGAAATAATCGAACAGCGGCATTTCCGCGTAAGTGTATTTTCCGCCGACGATTAAAACGATGCAGTGAAACCAAACAATCGTATAGACGAGATCGGTAAAGCGAAAACGGCGATAGAAAAACGCGAAAATGCCGACGGCGAGCAACGCGGGCAGAACTTCCAGAAACCAGGTAAAATAATCGTGCGGCTTGATCGCCGACCAGACGAAAACGCCGAATAAGCTGAGAAGCAAAAAAATGTGGAATCGGCTGACGGTTGTTTTTTCTGACATTCGATTGAAAAAAGGCTGGATTGATTTTGAAAACGAAAACCAGTCGAATTATGAAACAACCAGCAAAGATTTACAATAAAATCCTCAAAGATTATGCCGATTATCAAACTTGAAACGAAAATAAACGCGCCCGTTTAAAGAGTTTTCGATCTGGCGCGGTCAATTGATCTGCATCAGGATACGATGTCGAAATACGACGAAAAAGCGGTCGCCGGTGTGATGTCGGGTTTGATAGATTTGGGCGAAACCGTCACTTGGGAAGCGACGCATTTCGGTGTGCGGCAAAATTTGACTTCACAGATAACGGCGTTCGAGCGTCCTTGGCATTTCCGCGATTCGATGGTCAAAGGCGTATTCAAACGCTTCGATCACGATCATTATTTTGAAGCCGTCGGCGCGGAAACTTTGATCAAAGACATTTTCGATTACGATTCGCCGCTCGGCATTTTGGGAACGATTGCCGACGCGCTGTTCGTCGAAAAACATCTGCGGGAAATGCTGGAAGAGCGAAATGATTTGATCAAACGCATCGCTGAAAGCAACGATTGGCGTAAATTTCTAACCGAATAAGTTTAAGAAATTCAGAAATCCCGCGCCGCCTTCGACGCACCGAATCTAAAGAATGCTGATTGTCAATTGTCAATTGTGAACTGTAAATTGCTCGATACAAAAAGATGAAAACTCTCTGCTCATCAATTAAAAATTTACAATTTACAATTTATAATTTCATCACTCTTTGACTATCATTTGGGAAGTTATGGAGCAATTTTTCAGATTATTTTGAGCAGTTCCTTTAATTCCGGCGGCAGCGGCTGGTAAAATTCCAGTCGCTCCAATGTGTTCGGATGCGTGAATGATAACCGTTCGGCGTGAAGAAAAAAGCGGTTTAAGTCGGCAATCGCCTGCCGCACGGTTAAATCTCTAACGGTTTTATCGCGCCCGCTGTTGTAAGTTTCGTCGCCGACCACCGGATGATTGACGGACATTAGATGTACGCGAATCTGATGCGTTCTGCCCGTTTTGATTTCGACGTTGAGCAAGGTAAATTTCTCGAACCGTCTGCGAACTTTCCAGAGAGAAATCGCGCTGCGCCCGTGAGCGCGAATCGCCATTTTCGTGCGGTTGTGTTTTTCTCGCGCAATCGGCTGATCAATCGTTCCTGCTTTTCCTTGAATCGCCCCGTGAACGAGCGCGACGTAGCTTTTAAAGACTTCCCTTTCTCGAAACTGCTCGCTCAATTTTTCGTGAATCTGCTCATTTTTCGCCACGACCAGCAAACCCGAAGTATCTTTATCAAGACGATGAACAATGCCGATTTTGGATTTTAGATTTTGGATTTTGGATTGTTCGTCCGCACCATTTTCAATCCCAATTCCTAAATCCCTGATATTGAATCGGTAAGCCAACGCATTGGCGAGCGTTCCGCCGGAAATTCCCGCGCCCGGATGCACGACCATTCCCGCCGGTTTGTTGATGACGGCGAGCGCGTCGTCTTCGTAAATAATATCGAGCGCAATGTCTTCGGGTTCAAAATTACTGGCTGGAATAGCGGTTAATTTAACTTCGATTTCGTCGGCAGTGCGAAGTTTATAGGAAGATTTCGCCGACTTTTGATTGACCGTCGCGTCGCCGTCATCAATCAACTTTTGCAGCCGCGAGCGCGACCAGTTTTCGATTTTTTCCGACAAAAAAGCATCCAGACGTTTGCCGGTATCTTCCGCTTCGATTTGAAAAGTTAATGATTGATTTTCGTCGGACAATTGACTAAATTCCTATTTTTTCGGCGGTTGATTTTACAGCGTTCAAACGGTAAAGCATAAAACAAATCGCGCCGAAAGCGACGAGCAAACTGATAATTTGCGAAGTTGAAAGTCCGGTCAGCGTCGTTAGTCCGAACAAATCGCCGCGCGGGTCGTCGCGGAAAAATTCGATGGTAAAGCGGACAATCGGATACAAAATCATATAACCGATAAGAACTTGCCCGTCGAAGCGTTTGTGGCGGTGAAGGTAAATCAAAACGCCGAAAACAGCCAGCATTGCGAACGATTCGTAAAGCTGCGTTGGATGCAGATGCAGCGCGTTGCCGGAGGCATCGAAAATCGGAACGCCCGTGTTTTCGTGTCCGGCTTCGGTAAAATGAACGCCCCACGGCAGCGTCGTCACTTTTCCCCAGCAGCAGCCCGCCGAAAAACAGCCTTGCCGCCCGAAAAATTGTCCGAGCGCGACACCGGGCGCGAACGCATCGGCGACTTTCCAAAAAGGCAGCTTATAGAATCGAATCAAAAAGACGAGCGCGATCAATCCGCCCAGAAATCCGCCGTAATAAACGCCGCCCGAACGCAGAAAATCGAGCGAGAAAATGTTGACGTTATCTTCGGTAAAGAACATCAGAATTTTTGAGCCGATTAAACCGCCGATAATCGTCCACAAACCCAAATCGTAAATGCGTTCACGCGGCAGACCGTCACGCGCCGCCAGTTTCGACGCGGCAAACAGCGCGAGCATCAAGCCGACTGCCAGCAAAACGCCGTAAGTATTGATGGGAAAATTGCCGATGCGAAAAATTTCTGGATACATTGCTTGATTAGTTGCCGATTATTAAATTCCCGGTTGGACTAAACGACTCTGCACTGGAAGTGCAGAGGTTTTGAAATCGGAACGCGAATAAAATTCACTTGATTGTTCTTTTCAGACTAAGAAAAGAAAGTGTAATAAATTCTTGCAATGAAATTGCAAGGTTTTTACCTGCGTGTTT
>JAJAZE010000047.1 GCA_026785925.1 Pyrinomonadaceae bacterium | reverse complement strand
GTCTGCGACAATCAAACAAAAGCCGATATTTGATTGCATAATTCTCAAGTTTTTTTCATCAACAGGTAATCTCATATTCTTTATTTATCTTATTTTTGACTCTTTTTATCAATTCAGTTTAATCTGACAAAGTAGAACTAGACAGTCGGCGAATTAGCAGAAAATACCAGAGGAACTTTAACGTGCAGTTATTTCACGATAAAGTTTTTCAATATCACTGACCAGGCGAGTTTTGCCGTATTGAGTTTCGATAAAAGATTTCCCGCTGGTCGCAAATTCCTGGCGCAATTTCTCGTCAGTTGCCAGATACGATAAACCACGATAAAAACTTTCCGCGTCTTCCGAAGTAACGGCGACTCCGCGCTCGCAAATCTGAAAACCTTTTTTCTGTTCGATTACCTTGCCGAGCAAATCAACCACGCCGCCGACGACGGTTGAGATTACGGCTTTTTCGTTCGCCATCGCTTCGATTAAGGAAAGCGGTGTGCCTTCATTAAAAGAAGTTAAAGCGACAATATCAAGTCCGGCGTAGAAAACATCCGCGTCGTTGCGGTTGCCGAGAAAAGTTATCAAATCCTTCACGCCGAGCGTTTCGGCTTCGCTTTCGAGTTTTTCCCTGAGGTGTCCATCGCCGACAATCACGAATTTTAGTTTTGCCGAACCCGGATTTTCTTTATGGATTTTGACGACTTGCAGAAAGAGCGGGTGATTTTTTACTTCGGTCAGTCTGCCGACTAACCCGACCAAAATCTCATCATTTTCTAAGCCGATTTCTTCACGCAAAATGTTTCGCTTTGCCCGCCAATCGGCAAACGTCCGTAGATCAATACCGAGCGGAATTATCTCGAATTGTTCTTTCTTTCCGACACCGAATTTTTCGTGGATTTCGCCGAATTGTTGTCGGCTGATGACGACGATTTTGTCGGTGGCAAAGCGTGCCAGCATTTTCTCAATAAAAAGAAAAATTTTCGTTTTCGACGCTCCGTAATAACTGTGAAAAACGTGTCCGTGAAAGGTGTGAATTACTTTAACGCGGCGCGGCTTGCCGATTAAACTTTTCCATGTCAGCCAGCGGTATAGAAAACCCGCCGTGCGCCCGACGGTTCCCGCTTTTGCCGTGTGCGTGTGAATAACGTCGGGTTTTTCCAGTTTTAATTGCTGAAAAATTTTCCACAGCGAAACGACATCCTGCGGCGAAAGTTCGCGGCTCATCGCTTCGATATAGACCGGCTCAACCCGATTTTCGACGGCGAAATAACTCATATCCTCTTCGCCTTCGGGAACTGTTCCGGTCAGCAAAACGGACTTGAATTCGCCGCTTTGCAATTCTTTCGTCAGCCAAACGACGTGCCGCGCCGGACCGCCGACGTTGAGCCGCGCAATAATGCGAACGATTTTTAGATTATTCGGCACGGGCTGTTTATCGCTGGTTGTTTTTAATTCGGGTTTGATTTTTCTTTAATTGTTAGCGCGTTTTATTTCCAGATTATTCGCGCCGGTTTTTGCCACCAAGTTCGTCGCGTGCAGCAGACTTTCAAATGTTCCCGCGTCCGTCCACCAGCCTTCCAACTCATTCCAAGTCATCGTTCCGTGATTGATGTAATGATTATTGACATCCGTTATTTCCATCTCGCCGCGCCCCGAAGGTTTGAGAGTTTTAATCACGTCGAAAACCGTATTATCGTAGAAATAAATGCCGATAACTGCAAAATCCGACTTCGGGTTTTCAGGTTTTTCTTCGATTTGCAAAACTTTATCGCCGTCGAGTTCGGGAACGCCGAATCTTTGCGG
>JAJAZE010000046.1 GCA_026785925.1 Pyrinomonadaceae bacterium | reverse complement strand
GGCTCGACGCAAAAGTTCATCGCCGGGCGTTACGGCACCACCGAAGCCAATCTGCACAACTGGCTCAAGAAAAACAGCCTCCAGCGAAATGTCCTCTAAATCCTATGAAACATTTTTACCCTTTGGAGACTTTTAACCAAAGAAATCAAAACCTGAAATTCAGCATCAAAATTTTTCGATATTTGTTTTCTTTGGGTTTAGCACCACGTTAGCAGGATACGGGAAAAATTACTGCTTTTTTCCGCAAATGCTGCCTAAAACAATTAAAATTTGTAAAAAACTCAAGAATTGGCGGTAATTCTTGAGTTTTTGCTTTGTTTTGTCAAAATAATGTGTTAATTTTCAAAATTATGGCAACTCCTTTTAGAATAACACCGAATCCGAACACTTTATTTTTAACCGACAGTCTCAAAGCCGTTTTACATAAATGCCGCTATACGATTGACGAAAGACAAGGATTATCCTGTATTTTAGGAGATTTCGGACTTGGCAAATCTACCGTGCTGAGATATTTGTTTGCAGAATACGACGCGCGTGATGATACGAAAGCTATTTTAATCGCTACTCCGATTTATCCGTCGGCTTTTGCTCTTTTAAGGGGGATTTGTCAGAGTCTTGAGCTAGAAGCGGCGCGTTCCTTTCAGTCTCAAATGTCTCTGCTTGAAACATTTCTTTCCGAACAGTTTGCCAACGGGAAAAATACGATAATTTTTATAGATGAGGCGCAGATTCTCGATACGAAACAACTCGAACTGCTGCGTGCCATACTCAATTTTGAAACCAATGAAGAAAAGTTGGTGCAGATAATTTTAGGATCGCAGCTCGAACTGGCAATCAAACTCAATCATAAACGCAACCGCGCACTGCAATCGCGGATTACTACCAACTCCGTTCTGAAACCTCTGAGTGAAGACGAAACGGGTGAAGTTATCGCCGCCCGTTGTGAACTGGCTTCGATAAACAATCCCTTCACCAAAAACCATATTGCAAAGATTTTCGAGCTGACGAACGGAATTCCCCGTTCGGTGATTAAACTGTGCGGTCTTATTTACGCAATGAAAGAGTCTATTGGAATTGACGAAATTCCGATGGAATGGATTTCGGAGTTTACTACTGAGGTCGGATTATGAGTATCGAAAAACTCCTTAAACTTGCCGAAGAAAAGAAAAAAGCTGAAAAAGCCAAACTAGAACTCGTGCCGAATCCGAATTCTGAGCCTGATGGTGTAAGTAAGAGTAAGCAACAGTATGATAGTGTAAGTAAGGGTAAACAAGAGCAAGCAAAGGTAAGTAAGCAAAAGCAAAATAATAAAGTTGAAACTTCGCCGACCAAGAATTATACGAAGGTTCCAAACTCGATCACCAAGCTGGCGATTCCCGAAAAATTCTTTCGGGGTTTGAGCAAACACACATACGATATTTTGTATCAGCAGACACGCGGAGCAATCGTTCCTAAGCGGACGGTTCAGCTTACAAAAGACGAATTAGTGGAGATGACCGGACTTTCAAAAGATGCGATTAAACTCCACATTAAATATTTAAAAGAAGCCGGTTTGATCAAAAATCGTCCGACCATCGGCAGTCGTGCCGGTTGGGAATACGAGGTGTTCGTCCCCGAAGAAATTGACGATTTTGAAGTAGGGGTAACAATGGGTAAGTATGAGAAAGTAAGTGTAAGTAAGTGGGGGCAAAACTTACGCTTACCCACTGTGCAAAACTTACCCCTACTTACCCCTACTAATCCCCTAGAAAACAAAGGACTTACGGATTTCCTAAGACTTTCTTTAAACACTAAGACAAATGATGATGAAAAAACGCGCACGTTTTCCGCGTTCATCGAAAAATTCGCGGCGGCTTCGGAGCGACTGACGGGCAAGAATTTGAACCCTCGTGAATTTGAAAGATGGGGCGATTTAGCAGACCTGTTAATTTTGGAACTTGAAAAGGCTTCAAAACGAACTGACGGCATTTCTTCCATCCCGGCTTTTCTGACCGAAGTCTGCCGACGCAAATTTTTTGCCGCCCCAGAAATCAAAACAACGAAAACTAAAATTGATGTCGTCGGCAAATCAGAATCGGGAAACTACGAAATAAAACCGTTGGACGAAGCAGGCAGAGAAGCCGCGTTACTGGAATTACGGGAATTTGCTGATGAGGATTTTCTCGATGATTTCAAAAAATGGTATGTTGCGGATGATTGGAACTGGTTGATTGAAAAATTAGAAGAATCAAAAAAAGGACAAGAAAACAATTTTGCGTCTGATAACGAAGAAGGTATACTAGCTTAATAAACCCTACGATGAACATCTCAGATAAATCTGATTTCGAGACGACAAGTTAAATGGTTTGTTATCAGACCCGCCAATAAAGTCAATTGGTATAGTGATGAATTCAAAATACAACGCAGAAATTGTTGCCGGGGCATTAATTCCGAACGAGAGTCGAATTATTGCCCGATTGATTTTGGAAGGAGTCGGCGAAATTGAATTGAAGCGATTGCTAACGGTTGAAAACATTCTGCAAAAGCGCAGTCCGGCAACAGCCGTCAGATCGGCGGAATTGATAAAAAAAAGATTCAGGTTCGTCAATGAAGATTTACTGAAAATTATTGCGTCGGGAAATCGTCAGGCATTGATGCAGGCACTTTTGATTGCGGCGATTAAACATAACAACCTAATCGGCGATTTTTTGCGGCGGTCAGTCAAAGAAAAATGGAGAATCTTCGACACGCAGATTAAACCGGGCGATTGGGAAAATTTTCTGCTCGAATGCGAACAGATTGACGACACAGTTTTGAGTTGGAAAAAATCAACCCGTGCCAAACTCGGACAGGTTGTGAAGAAGTGTCTGGTCGAAGCCGGATATTTGGAAAGCGCGACAAATCCGCGAATTACGCCGGTTTTACTGCTGCCCGAAATAAAAAAATATCTGCTTGAAAACAACGAAGATTACGTTTTAGACTGTATGACGGTATTCTCATGAACGAAAATTTTTACGAACGCCTCAACCAGATTAAAGATCGTCTCGCATCTCCCGAACTTTTGAGCAATGCCGGTTTGGGAAATGAAATCGGTTTTTATATTTTCGATTATCCGCCCGAAAGAGAACTCGCCGTTCGTCGTCATCTCGAAAAAGTTCTGCCGGAAATTCCGTGCAAAATCGCCGTCGTGAATTTGTTTGAACTGCTCGTCGAATATCTGAAAACCGAAAAGATGCTCGAAGACGCGGTAAATTTGCAATGCGAAGCGGGCGACGCGGAATTATTGAACGCCTTCAAGGGAATTATCGAAGGCGCGCGGATTGCTCCGCTGATTGCCGAAAAAGCCCTGATCGAAACGCACGATGCCGTAATTTTGACCGGCATCGGCAACGCCTTTCCCTTAATCAGAACTCACGATCTGCTGAATAATTTACAAATCCTGATGAACAATAAACCGCTCGTCGTTTTTTATCCGGGCGTTTACAGCGGGCAAAATCTCAGTTTATTCGGAAAACTGCGGGACGAAAATTATTACCGGGCATTTCGTCTGGTGGTTTAAAATTTTTCACGGCGGATTTCCGATTCAGTCAAATTCGCGCCATTTAACAAACTGTATGCAAATCATCAACATCTTCAAAAAAAATCTGCTGCGCCCGATTAACGGAGTCATCAAGGTCGGCGACGAATCAGCCGATGCCGTCTGGCAGGAACTCGACGAATACGTCATCACGGGCGAACTGCAAAAACATTTTCTCAAATTTTTCGGCACCTATCTCGAAGCCGTTGATAATCCGGTCGGATCGGGCAGCCGCGATCATAACGGCGTTTGGGTTTCGGGTTTTTTCGGTTCGGGAAAATCGCACTTTATCAAGATCATTTCGCACCTTTTGCAAAATCGCCCGGTAACGAATCCGAAGACGAATGAAACCTGCCGCCCGATTGATTTTTTCGAGCATAAAATTCAGGACACGCTTTTTCTGAGCGACATCAAACGCGCCGTCGCCACGCCGGTTGACGTGGTTTTATTCAACATTGACAGCAAAGCCGGCAACGCCGACGGACGCGACGCGATTTTGCGCGTGTTTATGCGCGTTTTGAACGAATTGCAGGGTTACAGCCCGGAACATCCGCATCTTGCCGAGATCGAATTGTTTCTCGAAAAAGAAGGGAAATACGAAATTTTTCAAGAATCTTTCGAGCGGATTTACGGCAAATCGTGGAAATCCGAGCGGCACGCTTATCGTTTTCGCCGCGCCGCGACCGTCGAAGCATTGACCGAAGCGACCGCGATGTCGGCGGACGCGGCGGAAAAACTGATTGACGAAACGCGCACCGATTACAATCTGAATGTCGAAGGTTTCGCCCGCCGCGTCCGCGAATATCTTGACCGGCAGGGCAAAAATCACCGCATCATTTTTGTCGCCGATGAAGTCGGGCAGTTTATCGGAACCGACACACATTTGATGCTCAATCTGCAAACGATTGTCGAAGACCTCGGCAAAATCTGCGAAGGTCGCGCGTGGGTCGTCGTCACCTCGCAGGAAGATATGGATTCGGTTCTGGGCAGCGTCGTCGGCGCGAAGTCGAACGATTTTTCCAAGATTCAGGGACGTTTCCCGACCAGACTTTCGCTTTCGTCTTCCAACACCGACGAAGTGATTCAGGCGCGGCTGCTGGAGAAAACCGTCGAAGCCGAAAGGGAACTGAACGCACTTTTCGCGGAAAAGGGCGACGTGCTGAAAAATCAGTTGAGTTTTACGGGCGGCGCGACTTTGAAAAATTACAAAACGGCGGAAGATTTTACCGAAAATTATCCGTTCGCGCCGTATCATTACCAGCTTGTCCAGTCGGTTTTTGAATCAATCCGCAAGGCGGGCGCGACCGGCTTGCATCTGGCGCGGGGCGAGCGTTCGATGCTCGATGCGTTTCAGATGGGCGCGAAATCCATCGCCGACCACGAAGTCGGCAAGCTCGTACCGTTTTATTCGTTTTACCCGTCGGTCGAAAGTTTTCTCGACACATCGGTCGCCAAAACGATCAATCAGGCGGCGGAAAACGAAGGTTTGGAGAAATTCGACACGGAAGTTTTGCGGCTTTTGTTTTTGATTCGCTATCTGGAGAAAATCGTAATACCGACCGTCGAAAATCTCGTGACGCTCTGCATCACGCAGGTTGACGACGACCGGCTCGCGCTCAAACACCGCATCGAAGCGAGTCTGACGCGGCTCGAAAAACAGATTTTGATTAACCGCAACGGCGATCAGTTTTATTTCTTGACGAACGAAGAACGCGACATCGGGCGCGAAATCAAAGCAACCGAAGTTTCGGCGGACGAAACCTTTCGACAGCTTTCGGAGATTCTGTTCAACAACATTCTGGCGGACGCGGCAAAGTTTCGTTATCCGGTCAACAAAAAAGATTTCGCGTTCAACCGGCTGGCGGACGGCAGAGCGTTTCAGGGCAGCAATCCCGAACAAAATTTGACGCTCGAAATCATCACGCCGCTCAACTACGAACACGAACAATTCACCGCGCAGAAATGCGTTCTGGACAGCACCGGACGAATTCTGCTGCGGCTCGGCGATCATAAAACTCTGAGCGCGGAACTTTCCGAATATTTGCAGACCAAACGCTATATTCAACAAAAGTCCGATGCTTCCGCGCCGGAAACGACGCGCCGGATTTTGAGCGACAAAGCGATTGAAAATCAGCAGCGCGAACGGCGCATTACCGAGATTCTGCAAAATCTCATCAACGAAGCCGACGTTTACGCCGCCGGTCAAAAAATGTCGGCGGACAAAAAAGTTTCGATCAGCGACGCGCAGATTTATCTCGTCAAAAATCTGTTCACCAAGCTCGATTATCTGAACGCTCCGGCAAACGATCCGCTCGACGAAATCAAGCACGTTCTGCTTGCCGATGATGTCGGGCAATTTACGCTTAATCTCGACGGCGGACAGCCGAACGCCAACGCGCTCGATGAAATCCGCAGTTACGTCAATCTGCGGACGAGCGGCAATCTGCGAATCACGCTCGAAGAAATCACGCAGCAATTTGAAAAACAGCCGTTCGGCTGGCGCGATGCGGACACCGCGCTGCTCGTCGCCAAACTTTTCACCGCCGGTGAAATCGCCGTCAAAATCGAAGCCGCGACCATCGAACCACGCGCCGCGATTGATTCGTTCACCAAACCCGGACGCTGGAATCGCATCCAGATCGTCAAGCGGCAAATCACCGGCGCGGCGGAACTCGGCAAGGCGCGAACGCTGGCGCACGAAGTTTTCGGCAAAATGTGCGCGGAAACCAAAGAAGACGAGTTGGCGAAATTTATCCGCGAACTCGTCGCAAATTGGCAGGGAAATTTGCGTGTCTGGCGCGACATTGCCGAAAACGGCGAGTTTCCCGGCTTGCCGCCAATCAAATCCGCGCTCGAACTCGCCAATCATCAAAACGGCATCGCCGACACTTTCGAGTTTTTCCGCCAATTCAACGAAAGGCGCGAAGACTGGCTCGACGCGAGCGAAGATTACGCCAAACTGCACGATTTTTACACCAATCAGATCGAAATCTGGCGGCGTTCGCGTGTCAAACTGAACGGTTCGTATCACGATAACCGTTCTCAACTCGATCTTAATACCGACGTTAATCGCGCTCTCGTGCGTTTAGAGCAGGTTTTAGGTGCGAGTGAGCCTTACGGGGTGATTCGGGAAATTGACGCGCTTCTGGGGGCGATTGACGACGCGAACAATCAAATTTTGAGTCAGCGGCGCGAACAAGCCGCCGCCGCCGTCGAAACGCGCATCACGCAGATCAAAGCCGAACTCGACGCAATCAAAGCCGACGGCGACACCAGACATTCGATTATCGCACCGTTTCAGCAGTTGAAATTACAGATCGCCGCCGAAACGAGCGTTCCGCGAATTTCATATCAGCAAGGCGAACGCGCCGAAGAATTATTCCAAAACGCGCTCGAAGCGATTGACCTGAAACGTCAAAAATCCGTTTCCGCCGCCGGTGAAAAAGTCGAAACGCGCCCGACGCGAACCATCAAACCGGCGCAGTTTGCCGCCAAACCATACATCGAAACGGCGGCGGATTTGGACGAATATCTGACCAAACTTCGTGCCGAAATGGAAAAACTTCTGGCGGAAAACGCCCGTATTCGGATTCAATAGTTTTAATCTGAAGTTTTTCTTTTAACTTCTAAGAATTATTGAAAACTATCCTATTCAATAGTATATTCACCTGATGGACGAGAGAAAATTGTTCGCTTTTACCGAAACGGTTATTTTCACCGAAGACCTACTCGAAATTACCGATGACGCGACGCTTTATGCCATCCAAAACGCTCTGTTAGCGAATCCGCTGCTCGGTGACGTTATTAAAAACACGAGCGGAGCCAGAAAAGGTCGAATCGGTAATCCGAAAAGCAAAACAGGCAAAAGCGGCGGCTTTCGTTTTATTTATGTTTATTTGCCAAAAAGCGGACGGTTTTATCTACTGAGCATTTACAGCAAAAAAGACCAGAGTGATTTATCTCCCGAACAGGCTAAAATGTTGGGCGAGATAGTCAGGGAAATCAAAAAATTATACGGCGAGAATTAGAATTATGGACGAAAAAAAATTTGCGAGATTGATGGAGTCAGCCCGGCAAGCCAAAGAACACGCCGAAGGGAAACGAGAATTGAGAACGACGCTTTTACCGCCGCCTCTGCCTCTTCTGGATAAAACGGACGTGGTGAAAATTCGGGAAAGTCTCAATTTTTCACAAGCGGTTTTTGCCAAATACCTGAATGTTTCAGTTAAAACGGTTCAGTCGTGGGAGTATGGAATCGGCAAACCTTCGGGCGCGTCGTTGAAACTGCTTTCGATTATCAGAAAAAATCCTAATTTGCTGATTGAACTATCCGTTTGACTACGCTAACGGCGAAATAAAACTTTCACGAGAAATTCTCTATGAACAAGCCAAAACTCAAAACCTACGCGCCGCAGGCTCGCCGGGATTTTATTCAGATGATTCGCCAGCGCGCCGATTTATTGGGGCTTAATCCCAATTCAAGCGCAATCGTCGAACAGAAGGGCGATTTTTCGTATATTGACGGTCGGGAATATCCAAAAACTTATGCCGGAAATCATAAAAAACTCACTGACAAAATTAAAATCGAAGGTTTAGAGACATTCGTCGAGCGCGTCGCTTATTCGTGGTTTAACCGTTTCGCCGCCCTGCGGTTTATGGAAATCAACAATTTTCTCAGCCACGGTTTCCGCGTTTTGAGCAATCGTGAGGCGAGCAAAAACGAGCCGGAGATTCTCACTCACGCGGCGGAGATTGATTTGCCGGGTCTTGATAAAGCCAAAGTCGTTGATTTGAAGCTGGCAGGAAATAAAGACGCGGAGCTTTATAAAATGCTTCTTATCGCGCAGTGTAACGAGCTTAACCGCGCGATGCCGTTTTTGTTTGAGCGGATTAATGACGAGACGGAGATTCTTCTTCCTGATAATTTGCTCGCGTCGGATTCGGTGATTCGTAAAATGGCGGCGGCGATTGAGGAAGCGGATTGGGCGGAAGTTGAGATTATTGGGTGGCTTTATCAGTTTTATATTTCCGAGAAGAAGGACGAAGTTATCGGGAAAACGGTTAAATCCGAAGACATTCCGGCGGCGACGCAGTTGTTTACGCCGAACTGGATTGTGAAATACATGACGCAGAACTCTCTGGGGCGTTTGTGGCTCGAAGCGAATCCGCATTCGCAGCTTGCCCAAAACATGGAGTTTTACATCAAACCGGCGGAAGAAAACAATGCGGCGAGTTCCGGTTCAAACGTCAATCCCGAAGAAATCAAAGTTCTTGATCCGGCGTGCGGTTCGGGGCATATTCTGGTTGAGGCTTACGAGCTTTTGAAGGCAATTTACACCGAGCGCGGTTATAGTTCACGCGATATTCCGCTGCTTATTTTGGAGAAAAATCTGTTCGGGCTGGACATTGACGAGCGGGCGGCGCAGATGGCGAGTTTTGCGCTTTTGATGAAGGCGCGGCGTGATGACCGGCGAATCTTTGAGCGGTTAAACT
>JAJAZE010000045.1 GCA_026785925.1 Pyrinomonadaceae bacterium | reverse complement strand
TTAAGAACCGATGTTGAAGCTAAAACTTCCCGTTTCTATCTTTTTAATCTCTATTTTTCAAAACCCGAAGCCGATAACGGAACTGCATTAGCTCGCCGAGAGTGGCAAAAATTCGGTTATGAGGAGAAATATAAAGATAGTGCAGAAACCGTAAATCTTCGAGATTTATGCAAATCATTTTTGTCTTCCGAAGACGGCAGATACTTCATTTGCAGTAACGAATAATCAAAAATCACTTTTAATATGTATAAGACGAAAACTTATGGACACCAATAAACACTTAACGCATAATTCCTTAAATTTAGAAACGGTCAGCAGAGAATTTGCAACTCGCTCTCAAATTGCCGATGAATCTTTGCCGCTAACTTTCGATTGGGTGGCAAGTCAAATGCACAACATCAATCACGAAATATGTGAAGCTCAAACTAAAGGCTTATCAAAAGAAGAAATTTTGGAAATACTGCGAGAAGTTCGCAGTATTCAGGCGCAATCGCCGTTTGTAAAAAGACTGCAAACTTGGGAACGCGGTTATCCGGGCGATTTTGAAACGGTTGAATACCTTTTGAAATCGGAGAACAAAGCACCCCAAAATTCTGTCGCATATTGGATCGAGATGTATTGTTTGAACACCGGAATCGCCCAACAGCATCGCAACAAAGTTCGTTTTCAAGCCGACCAAGTTTTAGAAACTATTACAAAAGCGGCAGAAAAAGGTAAAACAGCAAAAATTTTAAGTATTGCTTGCGGTTCGAGTCCTGATTTGAAAATTATTCAACACCAAATTCAACATCTGGATTTTCTGGCTGTTTTGAATGATTTTGATGCCGATGCGATTTCATTTTCAGAATCACAACTCACAGCTATCAACGATAAAATAAAATCTGTTCAAGGTAATACTTTTCGATGTGTCAAAAAATTAGCCGAACACGCGCCTTACGATTTGATACTTGCGGGTGGACTTTTTGATTATCTGAACAACGAACAAGCCATTTTTCTCATAAAAACGATTTACACAAATCTTTTGGCTGAAAGCGGAAAATTCGTATTCACAAATATTGCTAACAACAATCCTTACAAAATATGGATGGAATATTGTGCAAATTGGTTTCTAATTGAACGCTCGGAAGACGATATTTTCTCGCTTTTGGAACAAAGCGGTATTCCGAACAATCAAGTAGAAATGCACCGCGAAGCAACCGGCTTAACCATTTTAATTGAAATAATCAAAGCAACATAACGTAACCGACGAGATGTATGAAACAAAAAGTTTTAGTAAATTCTGTATTCTTATTTCTGGCTGCCCTTGCTCTATTCGGGTCGCAAATTTATGGACAAGGCATCAATTATCCGGGAAATGTGCCGTCGAATAACGGCGGCGCGGGAAATGCGCGGACTGATGCCGACAATCTTTTTACGCGCAATAATCCGGGCGCGATGACGGAAATCGAGAGTGAAGATATTCCAGATAAAAAGTCGAATTGGCGCGTGATGTTCGAGGCGCAGGGCGTGTTTTATCGTTATGAGCGAAAATTTACGCCGTTCGGTTTTAATCAAACGGTCAAATCCGAAGTGGCAATCGCGCTGCCGACGCTTTCGGGCGAGATAACTTACACGGCGAAAAGCAAACGATATGCGTTCGGTGTCGGCTTGTCGCAAACTTTCGGGTTTGAATCAAAATTAAAAGATTCGGAAACAATTTTGGGCAGTCAAGCGCAGTTTTACGATACGAAAGTCGCGTCCAATGATGTCGCTTTTGCGGGCGCATTTCGAGTCCATAAAAAACTTTCAATCGGCGGCAGTTTTATCGTCGGACGCGCATTTTTGCTGCAAATCGCGCCTGTCCCGCAACTCGCGGCAATCGGTATTATCAAACAAAACCGGCTCGACGTTTCGCGCATCGGCGGAGTCGGCGCGAGTTTCAGCGTTCATTTTCGCCCGACCGAAAAAGTCAGTTTCGGTTTTAATTACAAGACGGCGCGAAAATACGATTTGCAGGGAACGCTCGACACGGTTTTCACGCTGGTTACGCCGACCGGACTGCAATTTGCGCCGATCCAACTCAATATCAAAGTTCCGTTCAAATTCCCGTCAATCATCGAAAGCGGCGTGAACATCAAACCGAACGAGCGATTTTTTATAGATTTCGATTATCGTTTTTATCGTTACAGCAAGGCTTTGGACACGATAAGTGTGTTGGACAAACAAAGCGGAACTATTCTGGCGACACAAAACCTTAACGCCAAAGACGTGCATCTTTTTCTAGTCGGCGGCGCGTATAATCTGACCGAAAAATCAAAAATTCTCTACGGCGCGGGCTTGACGACAAATGCCTTAAACGACGTTTCATTCAATCCCGGCTTAAACAATTCCGGCGGCATCAGCGTCAGCGGCGGCTACGCCAGACGCATTTCCGGCGTATGGCTCAACTTTGGCGCAACCGGAATTTTCGCGCTCAACCGAACTATCAACGCCGCGCCGCAAGTCTTCTTTCCCGGCAGTTACAAAAGTCGCGGAATCATTTTCGGGATTGGTGTAAGAAGATAAATCTCAAACCGTCATTCCGCCGTCCACGATAATCGTCTGTCCGGTGATATAACTCGAAGCGTCCGATGCCAAAAAGACCGTCGCGCCTTTGAGTTCGCCTTCCTCGCCGATGCGCGGGATGATGTTGTTTTCCTGAATCGAGCGTTCGTAAATATCAATCACTTTGTCGGCGAGCCGTGAATGAAAAAAGCCGGGCGCGATGGCATTGACGCGAATTCCTTTGCGTCCCCAACTCGCCGCCAATTCTCTGGTTAATCCGATTAACCCGGCTTTGCTGGCGACGTAACCGGCGTAAAACGGACCGTTCGCGCTCGACGAAATTCCGGCAATCGAAGCGATGTTGATAATCGAGCCGCTCGATTGTTTGAGCATTTCGCGCCCGGCGATTTGGGCGAACAGAAAACAGCCGGTCAAATTCACGTCAATCACTTTTTGCCATTGCGCGAGCGGCATTTCTTCGGGCATCGCGCCCCACGAAATCCCGGCGTTATTGACTAAAATGTCAACTTTGCCGAATTTCTCGACCGTCGCGTCAACGACCTTTTGCACGTCCGCTTCTTTGGAGACATCGCACGTTACGCCTTCAACCGTGAAACCCTTTCCGCGAAATTCTGCAACCGTTTCGTTAAGCCATTCCTCGCGGCGAGCGCAGAGCATCAAATTCGCGCCCGCCTCTGCCAAACCTTCTGCCATTTCCACGCCGATGCCGCGTGAGCCGCCCGTCACAATTGCCGTTTTGCCGGTTAAATCGAATAAATCCTTAATATGTTTCGCCATAATTTTTTTGTCCACAGATTATCACAGTTATCAGTTATCAGCTATCAGTTATCACCTATTCCGAACGGTTGAATAATTACAATCAAATCAACTTTAATTTACACGCGCTTCAAACTAAAATAATCAGGTGAACCAAAAACTGACGACTCCGAAAGACGCATCAGCCATCATTTTATTAAACGAAGCAGGCGATAAAGTTTTGTGGGCGCGGCGCAATCCAAACCTTGCTTTTCTCGGTGGCTGGCACGCTTTTCCGGGCGGCAAGCTGGAAGCATCCGACACGCTCGTCAAAGTTAAAAACTGCGAAGATGCTGAACTCGAACGATTTATCGTCTGCGCCGCCCGCGAAATGTTTGAAGAAGCGGGCGTTCTTTTGGTGAGAAACGGCGAAAAATTAACACGCGGTCAACGCGCTTCGCTGCACGACGATTTAATTTCCGGCAGGATGACTTTCGACGAGATTTTAGCGCACTGGAATCTATGGATTGACGCGGAAGATTTCCATTATACTGGCTTTTGGACGACTCCGAATTTTTCGACCGTGCGTTTTAAAACCAGATTTTTTCTCGCCGTCTGTCCGCCGAAACAAACGCCTTTCGCGGCGATCTCCGAACTCGAAAACGTCGAATTTATCGCGCCGAGTGCGGCTTTAAACAAATGGAAAAAGTCGGAAGTTTTAATCTCGCCGCCGGTTTTATTGACTCTCAAAACTTTGGAAGATATTTTGACCATAAATTCGCATGGATTGCTGCGAATTGAAGAAAATCCTGGAATCAAAAATCAGAGTTTCAAGTCTGCCGCCGCAAAATTATTGAAGAATTCGCAGGCGGTTGACGGCGCAATCTCTCACATCGAACTCAATTCGCGGATAACTTGCTTTCCGCTCAAAACCGAAACGCTGCCGCCCGCGACGCACACGAATTGCTTTATCGTCGGGCGCAAAAAGTTCGTCGTCATTGACGCGGCTTCAAGCAAAAAATCCGAACAAAACGCCCTGCACGATTTGATTGATTCTTTTGTCGAAGACGGTTTTCAATGTCAGGCGATCATCACGACCCATTCACATCCCGACCATTTCGGCGGCGAGACGACACTGCAAAAACACCTTTTCGACAAATTCAATTTGCAAATTCCGCTCGCTGCACACGAAGCGACGGCGAAAGGTTTGAGCGGAAAAGTCGAGTTCCAAAAGTTTATCGAAGACGGCGAAGCATTCGATTTGCAGGACGACTCAGGCGAAAATTTTCAACTACAAACGCTTCACACGCTCGGACACGCCTCCGGTTTGCTGGCGTTTTATGATGCTGAATTTGGCTTTTTGCTGGCGGGCGATAACGTCATCAATTCGAGTTCGGTCGTCATCGCGCCGCCGGACGGGAACTTGAAAAATTATCTGCGTTCGCTCGAACGATTGCGTGATTTGCCGAATTTACGATTCTTATGCGGCTCACACGGCTCGACGGTCTTCAACGCGAAAGCAAAAATCAAAAGCTAT
>JAJAZE010000044.1 GCA_026785925.1 Pyrinomonadaceae bacterium | reverse complement strand
TGGCGAAGGCTTTTGGTGTCGGGCGATTATTCAATTGCCGACCTGCATTTTATTTTGCAGATCGCTTTTGATTGGGATGACTGGAATCTTCATCGCTTTTTCATTCACGGCAAAGATTACGGCATTTATCACTCCGGCGGAATGAGTTTTTCCGATGATCCGCAGCAAGTCAAACTGGCTGATTTCAAATTTAGGAAGGGTGAGAAATTTCTTTACGAGTATGATTTTTTCAACGGTCGAAAACATCTGCTCAGAATCGAAGATATTTTAAGAGTCGATCCAAAGAAGAAATATCCGCTTTGCACGGGCGGCGGAAATTTATCAATTTCGGCGGCTGAACGAAAGGCGGCGGAATTTGATCGAGTCGAGGATAAATTTACCGATCAGTTGAAAGATAAATTGCCGGCGTTTCTCAAAGAATATCAGGAGTTGATAAATTTTGTCACCGATCAGGAAAACGCCGGCGAAGCAATTGAGGTTATTCGAGAAAAAGTCGGAAGGCTGCAAGCGGAAGCCGCAGAAATAAAAAAGCTGAATCAGTTGTTAATGCCCGAAACCTTCATCCGCCGCAAACTGAACCGCCGTTTGTTACACTATTCCCAAAACAGAGGTCGGCTGCCGGAGGAGGATTGGGATGAAATTTAAGATACGGATTCTGGTGGAAAATGATGACGGTAACGAAATTTTATTAGCGGAAAATATTGAGTTTGAACGGGGAAACTCATCGCTTGAAAATCTCGGTTTGAGTTTGGCTGAATCGAAAGAGCTATTGCGAAAAACTCAGCAGGTGATGGTTCGGGAGCAAGTCAGAGAGTTCCTCAAACAGTCTGAGACCTGCCCGCATTGTCGGCGGAAAAGATTAAGCAAAGGCAGCCACCGAATTGTCTATCGAACGCTTTTCGGCAAAATGGAACTCTCAAGCCCACGACTTTTTTATTGCCGGTGTGAATTGAAAAAAGAGTCCGCAGGAACAAAGACATTCAGCCCGTTAGCGACCGCTTTGCCGGAGCGGACATCGCCGGAATTTTTATATCTGGAATCAAAATTCAGCGCACAAATTTCTTTTGATTTAAGCCGAAAACTGTTGGCGGAAGTCTTGCCGCTGCACGAAGAGTTTAATGCCGCAACGATCCGAAATCATCTTCATACAATCGGTGAAAGATTGGAAGGCGAATTAGGCGAAGACAAAGGAATGTTTATCGAAGGCTGCCCGCGCGATTGGGCGAATCTGCCGCGCCCGGAAATGCCTTTGACGGTCGGCATTGACGGCGGTTATGTTCATTCCAATCATCCCGAAAGTCGAACTGAAGGCTGGTTTGAAGTGATTGTCGGAAAAAGCATCAAAGCAGACGGCACGGCGAAATGTTTCGGCTTTGTCTGCGGTCTCGACCGGAAACCGCGCCGCCGACTATTTCAGGTTCTGCAATCTCAGGGGATGCAGATGAACCAGCAGATTACTTTTTTGTCGGATGGCGGCGAAACAGTCAGAAATTTACAATATTATTTGAATCCACAGTCAGAAC
This sequence comes from Pyrinomonadaceae bacterium, assembly GCA_026785925.1. GTDB lineage: Bacteria > Acidobacteriota > Blastocatellia > Pyrinomonadales > Pyrinomonadaceae. The sequence goes on along the minus strand of JAJAZE010000044.1, from coordinate 473 downwards.
ATTTGCTCGATTGGTTTCATATCACGATGCGGCTGACCGTGATGCGGCAGATGGCTCGCGGTCTGGAAAATACTGAGTTGAAGGAATTGATTTTGCCGATGATCGAAAGTGCGAAATGGTTTCTCTGGCACGGCAATATCGTAAGCGCGTTGGAAAAAGTCGAAGATTCCTGGTGTTATTTGGATACGGAAATTCCAACGATAAAAGAACTTAAACTGCAAAAAGCGGTCAAAGAATTTCAAATCTACATTGAAAATAATGCCGCGATGATTACCAATTACGGTGAACGCTACCGCAATGGCGAAGCGATTGCCACCGGTTTTGTCGAATCCGCCGTCAATCAGATCATCGCCAAAAGATTTGTCAAAAAACAGCAGATGCGCTGGACAAAACGCGGGGCGCATCTTTTATTACAGGTCAGAGTCAAAGTTCTCAACGATGAGTTGCAGGCGAATTTCAGCAATTGGTATCCG
>JAJAZE010000043.1 GCA_026785925.1 Pyrinomonadaceae bacterium | reverse complement strand
GTTAATCGGCGCGAAAGGTATTTTTAATATTGATACCGGAAAAGCGCGGCAAAAGAAAAAGGAGGACGGGAAAATGATTTGGACAATTTTAGTGATTTTATTGGTTTTGTGGCTTTTGGGATTCGTCGGCAACATCGCCGGAAGTTTGATTCATCTGCTGCTGGTCGTCGCCGCAGTCGTGCTGGTGGTAAAACTCGTGTCGGGTCGCCGGGCGGCTTAAATTAAAAAGCGCGGTTAGCGTTTACAAGGAGAGAATATGGTGACGGAGAAAAACGATATACGGGAAGAACGAAATTTGAAAAATGAAACGGGCGCGGCGAGCGGGAAAAACGAAATGTTAAAGCGCGTTGGCATCGTCGGGGCGATTGCGCTCGTGGCATTTCTGCTCGGTTTTCTTCCCGCCTGGCTATCTGCCCGAAATTACGAAAACGAGCGCGACGCGGCAGTCAAAACTTTGCGACCGAGCGTTTTGCAGAATAATCTGGCGACGGCGACCATCAACGCCCGGCGCGGCGAATTCGAGCAGGCGCGGCAGCAGACGAGCGATTTTTTCACCGATTTGCGAGCCGAAGTTGACCGCGAAGAAAGCGCGTTCAGCCCGCAGCAGCGCGAAGCCGTCCAGCAGATTCTCGCGCAGCGCGACGAAACTATCACGCAGCTTGCCAGAAACGACGCGGCGGCGGTTGACCGTCTGACGGATTTGTATTTCGCCTTTATGCAGGCGAAAAATTCGCCCGCGCCGGAGAAAAAATAAAAGGAAAATTTCAGAGAATTTATAAACATTACGAGGGACAAATTATTATGAGAAATACAATAAAAAAATGGGCGGTCGGCGGTTTGGCGATAGTGATGACGCTATCTTTCGGCAGCTTTTCAACTTACGCGCAGCAGACAATGAACGCTAAAGAAATGAGAAAACAGCAAAAGGAAGGACGCGAAGACGCGCGCGAGGCGACCAAGGTTTTCCGCAAAATTATGAGCGTGCCGGACAGGGCGATTCCGCAAGAACTGCTCGAAAAAGCCGAAGCCATCGGCGTTTTTCCGAACGTCGTTAAAGCCGGATTCATCGTCGGCGGGCGCGGCGGCGACGGCGTGGTGGCGCGGCGCACGCCGAACGGCTGGTCAGCTCCGGTTTTCTACAACATCGGCGGCGCGAGCTTCGGGGCGCAAATCGGCGCGAAGAAAACCGATTACATTATGCTGTTTATGAACGAAGGCGCTCTGCGCGAGCTTCTGGACGACAATTTAGCTTTTGAAGGCAACGTCAGCTTCGCCGCCGGACCAATCGGGCGAACGCTCGGCGCGGCGACCAACGCGACGCTCGATTCCGGGATTCTGATTTGGTCGAGAAGCAAGGGAGCATTCATCGGCGCGTCAATCGGCGGCGCGGTTTTAACCGCCGACAACAGCAAAAATCAAGCGTTTTATAATATGAGAGCGGGCGACGTTCTTGAAAAACCCGAAAGCGTTAGTTTAACGAACGTCTCGGTTGATTTGCGCGGCTTTAACGATATTGTGAAAATGTATGCCAAATAAATGAGCCGGAAATTGAACGAAAAGAGTCGGACGCATTGTTTGCGCCCGACTCTTTTTGACAGCCTACCGGCGCAGAGCGCGGGAGGGAATTATGAATTTGACGTTTGAGGAAACCGGAAAACAGCGGCGATGCGGCAGTAAATTGCTGGAAAAAGGCTTTAAGACGCGATGTCCGAATTTAACCGCGCGAACCGTGACGATTCCGACCGGCTTGCATTATTTTGACGGCAAGCTGAACTTCAGCCAGAGCAAACTACGCTCGACCATTCCGATTTGCGAAGTTCACGAAAGCCGCCTGTTAGACGACTTTGAAAAGTTGTTCGATAAAACCTAAACGAAGTTTCGGCGATTTTTTCGGCATTTGTGCGAAAGTCAATCGAAGCGGCGATTGAAACGGCGCGGCGTTATCAGCGCTTTACGCGCATCCAAACGATATGAAAATTTCAACTCCCGCTTTGATGCCGGGCTTAGGTCAATCAAAAAAACACCTTCGGGCTAGCCTCTTATTTTTCTTATTCGCCGTAATTTTTTCTACCGTTTCGACATCTTTCGTCCGCGCTCAGGAAACGGTTCAGCCTTCCGAAAAGACCGCGAAAAAACGCCTGAAAATCGGACTAGTGCTGAGCGGCGGCGGCGCACGCGGTTTCGCGCACATCGGCGTTTTAAAGGTTTTGGAAGAAAATAAAATTCCGGTTGATTACGTCGCCGGCGCGAGTATGGGCGGTCTGGTCGGGGCATTGTATGCGACGGGGAGAACGCCGGACGAGATGGAACGGATAATCGAAACGCTCGACTGGGACACGCTTTTGCGCGGGCGAACGACTTTTGAAGCGTTGTCCTACCGCCGCAAGGAAGACCGGCGCAATCTGCCCGGCGCGATTACGCTCGGCGGGAAGGGAGCGAAATTGAATTTGCCGGGCAGCCTGAATCCGGGACACGAAATCGGTCTGGCGCTCGACCGTTTGATGTTTTCCTACGGCGACAAAACTGACTTCGACGCTTTGCCGATTCCGTTTCGCGTCGTGGCGACCGATTTGGTCAACGCCGAAACCGTGGTTTTGAAAAACGGCTCGCTCGCCCAATCGCTGCGGGCGACGATGGCGATTCCCGGCGTTTTCGCGCCCGTCGAATTGAACGGAAAAATCTTAGCCGACGGCGGCATTTTAAATAATATTCCGACCGATGTCGCCAAGCAGATGGGCGCGGACATTATCATCGTCGTCAACATCGAAACGCAATTGGGCGACCGCACCGCGCTTCAGGATTTAGTCGGAATCTTAGGACAAACCTTTTACGTCGCAACAATCGAAAACTCGCGGCGCAGTTTACGGCAAGCCGATTTTATCATCGCGCCGGATTTGGAAAACTACACGACTTTCGATTTTACGAAGGGCGAAAAAATCGTCGAACTCGGTTACGCGGGCGCGCAGGCGAAAATCTCGTTATTGAAAAGTCTCGCGCTCGACGATGCCGACTGGCAAAGACATCTCGCCGCGCGGCGCGCCAAAGCGCGTCCCAGTGTCGAAATCACTCCTGAGTTTTTGGCGATTGAAGGCACTACGGACGCGGGCGCGAAGAGTAAAATCGAGCGCGAGATCGGCGGCAGATACGAAAACAAAACGCTCGACAAGGCGGCTCTGGAAAAGGATTTGACGCGCCTGACCGGAACCGAAAGATTCGACAACCTCGGTTACGGAACAACTAGCCGAGGCGATAAAACCGGACTGCTCGTTCGCGTTTATGACCCGGTTGAGCGAACCGGCAGAACGACGGTTTTGCAGGTCGGCGTCGATGTCAACAACTCGGAAACCGACGACGTTAATTTCAACGCCCGCGCCCGTCTGACGTTTTTCGATGTCGGCGGCGAAGGCAGCGAATGGCGCAGCGATTTCAGCATCGGTTCGAGAACCCTGCTGGCAACCGAATTTTTCCGCCCGTTCGGACGCGGGAAATTTTTCGCCGCGCCGAACGCTTTTTACGAAGACCGGAAAGTTAATTTTTACGAAAACGGCGACCGCCTCGCCGAATTTTCGTTTCAAACGGCGCAAGCCGGAATTGATTTCGGTTACGCAACGAGCAGCAGCAGCGAACTTCGATTCGGCTATTCAATCGGACACCAGAAAGCCGCCAGACGCATCGGCAGTCCTTTGTTTTCCGAATTGAGCGGACGGGTGAGTTTCGCGTCTCTGCGCTGGAATTACGACACGCGCGACAATTCGCAAATTCCCAAACGCGGCGTCGAAACCCGAAATTCGCTGAATTATTATTTCGACGCGCCGGGCGCCGACGGCTCTTTCGCGCAAGCCGAATCGAGAATCAACGCCTTTCGCCCGCTCGGAGAAAAAATAATCGCCTTCGGATTCGGCGGCGGCGGAACGACGTTCAGCAAGCGAGCGCCGCTTTTCCAACAGTTCGCCGTCGGCGGATTGTTCAGCGTCGGCGGCTACGGCACGGGCGAATTTCGCGGCGGCAATTATTTGAACGGCGGCTTCGGCGCATTGCGCGAAACCTTTTCCGCGCCGCCGTATATCGGCGGAAAATTATACCTCGGCGGCTGGTATGAAGCGGGCAGCGCGTTTGAAAACTTCAATACGGCGAAATATCGCCAGAGCGTAACCGGCGGCGCGCTGCTTGAAACGCGCATCGGACCGATTTTCGTCGGCGGCAGCTTCGCCGAAGGCGGACGGCGCAAAATATATTTCTCGCTCGGACGATTTTTTTAAAGCAGAAAAACTAACATGGATATAGGTGATGAACAGGGATAAAAGGAAATTTCATAATTTTTCTAATCCTTGTCTATCCCTTTAATCCCTGTTAATTTTTCTTTGATTTTTTATTTCACCGAATTGAATTTGACGACTCAATACATTCGCTTATGAACTTTGAGATAATTTTCGTCTTCGCCGTTCTCGCGCTCGCCGTTTATCTGTTCGTGACGGAAAAGCTGCCGGTTGATCTGGTCGCGCTGCTCGTGATGGCTTTGCTCCTGGTGAGCGGAATTATCTCGCCCGCCGAAGGTTTGTCGGGTTTCAGCAACACGGCGACGATTACCGTCGGGGCGATGTTTGTTTTGAGCGCGGGACTTTTTAAAACCGGCGCGGTTAATTTCCTCGGCGCGTTCGTTAATCAGATTTTTAAGAAAAGTTTTTTGACGGCGATGCTCGTCGTGATGTGTCTGGTCGGCGTTTTGTCGGCGTTTATCAATAACACGCCGGTGATTGCGATTTTTCTGCCGATTCTTCTGGGCGTGGCGAAAGACACTAAAATCAGCGCGTCGAAAATTTTAATGCCGATTTCGTTCGCTTCGATGTTCGGCGGCGTCTGCACTTTAATCGGAACTTCGACGAATATCCTGGTCAGCTCGATTGCCGAAAAACAGGGACTCCCGCCGTTTTCGATGTTCGAGTTTGCGCCGCTCGGCTTGATTATGTTCGCCGTCGGCACGGCTTATATGCTTTTAATCGGAATCAAATTAATTCCCGAACGGCGCGGCGAAGGCGATTTGACCGAAACTTTCGCTTTGAGCGAATACTTAACGGAAATCATTCTTTTGCCCGACGCGCTTTCGGTCGGACGCGAAATCAAAGACGCGCCGCTGGTTCACGATTTGGACATTGCGATTCTGGAGATTCGCCGCTTGGAGGAAACGATTCATTTGCCGACCGGCGAAGTCGTTTTGCAGGCAGGCGACGTTTTACTCGTCCGCTGCGATTTGGAAAAAATCCGCGTTTTGCAGGAGCGCACCGGCGTGCGGCTCAAACCGCAGGCGAAATGGGGCGACGAAAGTATTTCGTCGGAAGATTACCGTCTGCTCGAAGCCGTAGTCTCGCCGAATTCCGCGCTCGTCGGCAGCACGCTGAAAAAATCCGATTTCCGCGAAAATTACGGCGCGACCGTGCTGGCGATTCGTCATCGCGGGCGAATTCTGCGCGAAAAACTTTCCGAAACGGTTTTGGGCGCGGGCGATTTGCTTTTAATCGAAATTCATCGGACGCGCCTCAACGTCTTCAAGCGAAACGACGATTTTATCGTGACGAGCGAAAAACAAACGGTCGAATTCCGGCGCGGCAAAGTCGCAATCGCCGCCGCAATCGTCGCAGGCGTGGTTCTGGCGGCGAGTCTGAATCTCGCGCCGATTGTCGTCGCCGCCGTTCTCGGCGCGATTCTCCTTATTTTGCTCGGTTGCATCACGCTCGACGAAGCGTATCAGGCGATTGAATGGAAAATTATTTTTCTGCTCGCCGGTGTTTTGTCTCTGGGCATCGCGCTCGAAAAATCCGGCGCGGCGCAGATGATTTCTACGCAAATCGTTTCGTCGGTCGGCACGTTCGGCTTGATCGCGCTCGTTTCAGCGTTTTATTTATTAACTTCCGTTTTAACTGAAACGATGTCGAACAACGCGACCGCCGCGCTGCTCGCGCCGATTGCGATTGCGACCGCCGCGACCTTAGGCGTGAACCCGCAGCCGTTTCTCGTCGCCGTTACCTTCGCGGCTTCGGCGAGTTTTATGACTCCGGTCGGTTATCAAACCAACACGATGATTTACGGACCGGGACAATATAAATTTTTCGATTTCGTCCGAGTCGGCACGCCGCTCAACATTATTTTCTGGCTGCTGGCGACCTTTTTGATTCCGGTTTTCTGGAAGTTTTAATTCAGGCGGAAACATTTTGAATCGAGAAGCAAAGTTTCCCGATTTCGTTTAAATTATTGGTAATGAAAAAGGAATCGTCAGTAACAACCTGATCAAAATGGCGACACCGCCTGTTTGAAACTATTTTCGAGGCGGAAACCGTCGGCGGCAAAACATTCGACGTTCTAATGCTCGTAACGAGCAAACCTCACTTGGCAAAGCATTCACCTCTCTGGTGATTCCGGGTTGGACAAGCGGGAGCATTCGTGCGATTTGTTACGGTTTCAATTTCCGTTTTATTAAATAGACCTCTTGCGAAATTCAAGTGTTTTTAGCTTGGCGTTCAAAGTTGTAGATTCCCGAAAGCAGATTAAATCTGAGTCCGAGTCTTTTTCTCCGATGCCGGTAACGCTCTGCTAATATCCGAAATATCTTCAACCGCCGGATCACATTTTCTACCTTGATTCGCTTTTTCGACAACGCCCGATTCGCTCTTTTGTCTTCTTTGGTCAACTTCTGCAATTTACTATTCTTCTTTGGTATCAACACTTTCTCGTGTTTCTTCTGCATTCCTTGATAACCGCTGTCCGCCTTTATCTCTATTTCTTTGGATAACCGCACCCGGCTTTTTTCAAACAATTTCAAATCGTGCATTTTACCTTTCCCAAAATAAGTAGCGATGACTTCTTCGCTTTGCTCGCAGATTATCAACTGACTTTTTAACGTATGTCGCTTCTTTTTCCCCGAATAACATCGCTTTTGTTTTTTTTCGGTCGCTCAATCGTCATTTCGGTGACATCAACGATGGTATAGGTCAGCGAATCTTCTTCTAAAAGCCGCTTTTTGCCCGCCAGAGAAAACTTTCCACTCTTGTAGGACTTTCTCAAATTAGCTGAAAGCGATTGCCGGATTTCGCAATTGTTGTCTTAAATAATCCGACAATAAGCCGTGTTTTAACTGATAAACTGTTTGGGCTGTTCGATCAGCCAGTTCTTTGAAAACTACCCAGACCAGCAACGCCGACGCAATGTGATTTCTCTGCGAACGGTTCAAGCGGCATTGGCAATACTCGATTCCCGTAATCTGTTTTGCTTCGCGGTGAAATTGCTCGATTTTCCACCGCTGCCCGCTCGCCTTTTGAGCCGCATCGGTGTCTGATTGAGTCATATCGGAGGTTTCGATATAGTCCGTTCGGTTGGTAGAAACCGTTACCCGGAACAATTTCAAGGAGGTGTCGGAAGCAAACTTTTTGACTTTCACGGTTTTGCCCGAAAGTAATTCTTCCGGTGTCCATTCAAGAGTTTCGATTGACTGATACGGCTGGCTGCCGCCGGAGTCATCCACTTGCCGGTTTTTCTTCAGCGGACAATAGAAAATCTTCTCTTCTTTGATCAGTCTGGTCATCAGCGGCATTGTCGCATACCACGAGTCCATCAGGCAGAAGCGAAATTCGACGGCTCGAAACTTCAGCATATCAAGCATCTCTGAAACGTGGTCGAGTTTCGATTTGCCGTCGCGCTGAGGGTCGAAGATGCGATAATCAACCACCCAAAAGCGGTCGAGTTCCGGGTTGTAATAAACGCAGTTGACCAAGCCGATGCCTTTAATGACGGCGTGTTCATTGCCCGAATACTGACGACGCACACCTTCGATGGCGGAAGAGTAGGATTTATCCAAAACTGTGTCATCGAAGATAATTGCTCCTGCCGGAGAGTAAATAATTTGGTCTTTGATCTTTTCCCAAAGTAGTCGCGGTACGAGTTTCTCGGTTTTCAAATAGCGATACACACTGTTGTGATCTAAGTTTTCAAAATGCTCCGCCAAATTCGTGCAAGTGTAGTTGATTTGGCTGGAGAGCAAATATTGACAATAAAGTTGGCGTGTTGTTTTCACGCTCTAAATTTTAATTCGATTCTGACTTTTGAGAAAGTCCTATCTTGATTAAAATATCTTCGATTCTTCTGACAAGTCGCGATACATTTGACTCGTGCAATCCCCAATCTTGCCCCAAATGAAACATTGTCCGATATTCCCGCCAAAATGTAAGTGTCAGCAGAACTTGGTTTTCCACCGTTAAATTGCAATTTCTTCCACTTATCTTTTGATTCTCAACCGCTTGCACAATCTCACACATCGCCAGGAATGTTTCGTGTCGGACACCGCACAATCTTTTGAACTCGGTGTCCTTTAACTCCTTTGCTTTTTCATATCTCATCAGTTTGCTCTAATAAGATATTTGTGCCAGCTTTACCTTGATTTTTCAAATACTGCTTTTATTTCGCAAGAGGTCTAATCAGGCTTGCGCGATAATATCGGAAAAGGGAATCGGCGTGAGCGACGCCGCAGGTGAAACCGGCGCGGGCGGTGAAGCGTTTGCCGCCGTTTGATTGACTGGCGACTGCGGCGCGGTGTTTTGCGCCCGCGCTGCCGGAAACAAACCGGCGACGACAAGAAGCGCGGCAAGATAAATTGTTTTTATATTTTTCAATTGAATTTTTCTAAAGCGTTTATTTTCAATTAAAAAACGTTTTGACAATTCCGTTTATCACCTTTTCGGGACGGAAGTTTGACATCGAGATAATCCGAAAGTGCCGATAATGAAGATTGACAGGTAAACTGCCAGACCGAAAGCATTTCCATTTCTTTCGCTGCGGAACCGCTTTCTTTCGTATCGTAAATTATTTCCGCCGAAAGTATTTCATCCTCATAATTTGCGGGTGATTCTTGAAAAGAAGACATCTGCTTTGAATCCGTGGGCAGCAATTTGAGGTAATTTGCCATTCCGACAAGCGTGTGACGCGCCGCCGCGAAAGTTCGTCGCGCTTGGAATGCGATTGCCGCGTCGGAAGTGACGATCAGCGCCGCCGAGGTGTCCAGAACGATGTTCAGTGATGCCAGCCACGTCAAACTTTTTGTAGACCAATGACTGTAAATCAGAAGCGGACACGAAGTTAAATCGTTTCTCAACTCTTCCGCCCACAATTCCCAATTCCGCAAAATCATTATTATCTCTCTCGTGCCGCAGGACTCTTTGAGGCTGGTAGAAAAATGAAACGGCGAGTAGGGTTTTTTAAGTTCGGTTTCAAGCCCGTAAAGTAAAGGCTGAAGCCGTCGGGCTTTGCGCCAAAGGGTTAGCAGGTAAAAGCAGACGAACCCGTAAAAGAGAAATCCGAGATAAAACTGGATGTTGACTATCAGGTAAACGAGCGTTTCATCGGAATTTATATCATACGGGGCAACGCGCGCAGAGATTGTGAAACTCAACCATAAAGCCGATAAAAAGTCTGCAAAAAATTTGTCGGCAAGTATTTCGCCGCCGAGTTTTAAATTAACTGCCAGATACAAAAAAGCGAAGCCAAATATAAATGATGTCTTCCAAAAGAGAAACTGTAATACGAGAAGTAAAACAACTGCGACGGACGAGAAAACTCGCCGCCGTTCGCGGCATCTGATTATTTGATACGCCTTATTGATAATCAGACCGCTTAGCGAATAATAATAAACAGACAATCCGGTATTTTTTTGCCGGACACTCG
>JAJAZE010000042.1 GCA_026785925.1 Pyrinomonadaceae bacterium | reverse complement strand
GTTTCGTTCAAAATCGCGCCACCTTTTTGGCAAAGTTGGTGGTTTCGCCTACTCGTCGTATTGTTGGTTATCGGCGTAATTTTGGCTATCGAACGAACCCGCGCGGCGCGTCTGCACGAACTGAAAAAGGCTTTCGGCAAACTGAGCGTTTCCGAAAATCGCTTTCGCCAGATGATTGAACAATCGCCGCTTGGAACGGTAATTTTTGCGCCCGATGGCTCGATTCGCTCGGTCAATCGGGCGTATGAAGATTTTTGGGGAATTCGCTATGAGCAAATAAAAAACTGGGATTTTTTAGCAGACGAACAGATTGTTAAAACCGGAGTTGCCGCAAAATTACGTCGTGTTTTTGCAGGCGAAACCGTTACAATGTCGCCGACTTCTTACGACCCGCAAACCAACGGCGCGGGCGTGAAGGTTAACGAAAATGCGGCGGTGCGTTGGATTCAATCCTTCGCTTATCCGGTGAAAACCGACGTGGGCGAACTGCTCGAAGTGATTCTCGTAATGGAAGATGTAACCGATACGAAACGCGCTGATGAAATCGTCCAAAATGCGCGAAAAGAACGACTCCGCGAACTCGAACAAGTGCGCCGCCGCATCGCCGCCGATTTGCACGACGACATTGGTTCGAATTTGACGCAAATCTCGATTTGGAGCGAAGTCTTGCAGCGCAACATCGGCAACCAAAACGGCAAAAGCGTCTCCGAACCGCTAACTTTAATCGGTAATTCTTCACGCGAATTAGTTGACGCGATGAGCGACATCGTTTGGGCAATTAATCCGCAGAAAGATTTTTTCAGCGAACTTTCCGGCAAAATGCGCCGCTTTGCATCGGACGTTTTCTCGGCGCGAAATATCGAATTTACCTTCGACGCGCCGCATTTGACGGAAGAATTCGCGCTCGGCGCAAACCTACGGCGCGAGATATATTTGATTTTCAAAGAATCGGTCAACAACATCGTCAGACATTCAAACTGCGCGAAAGTCGAAATTAATCTGAGCGTCGAAAACTCCGAAATACGTTTGAATTTACACGACGACGGCGCAGGTTTTGACACGAACGAAGTAACGGACGGACACGGCTTAGCAAGTATGAAAGCCCGCGCCAACGGACTCGGCGGCAAACTCGAAATCGTTTCGGTCGTCGCACACGGCACAACAACCACGCTTTCCGCGCCGCTTCTAATGGCGGAAACCCAAGTGTGAGCAAGGGTGTGATGACGTGAATCTTTTGCACCCTTGCTCACACGCGGGTTTCTGCCTTTTGCTTACTACCCGCGTAAGTAGTGCTTTTGAGACGAAATTGATCTAATGTGAATCTTGAATTATGAGCGAAATCATCACGGCAGTTGCCGCCAAAACAATCAACGTCGCCATCATCGAAGACCGCCGCGAACTGCGCGAAGGTTTGGCGATGCTCATCAGCGGCACGGAAGGTTTCGTTTGCAAAAATAAATTCGGCTCGATGGAAGAAGGATTGCGGCGCATCAACGCGGCGGATTTACCCGACATCGTGTTATGCGACATCGGTTTGCCCGGAATGGACGGCATCGAAGGCATCAAGATTCTCAAGGAAAAATTTCCCGATCTGCTCGTCATAATGCTGACGATTTACGACGACGACGAGCGGATTTTTAACGCGCTGTGCGCCGGTGCCTGCGGTTATCTTCTAAAGAAAACGCCTCCGGTGCGTCTGCTTGAAAGCCTTAAAGAAGCGGTCGCCGGCGGCTCGCCGATGTCGCCGGAAGTAGCGCGGCGCGTCATAACTTTGTTCCGCGAAATTCGCCCGCCGGAACGCGCCGATTACGATCTATCGCCGCACGAGACGCGCCTTTTGAAGATGCTCGTCGAAGGTCACAACTACAAAACGGCGGCGGCTGAAATCGGTGTCACCGTTCACGCTGTTTCTTTTCATATGCGGAATATCTACGAAAAACTGCAAGTGCATTCAAAGAGCGAAGCCGTCGCCGTGGCGATGCGCGACCGGCTTATCAAATAATTTAAAAAATTTAGTCACCTGAACGGGTAGTGTATTGCGCGGCGCGAATGAATATAGTTCATCTCGCGCCGCGCTTTTTTTAGTGAAAACGCGTCCGATTCACTTCGAAATTTTAATTTACAAAACAGAGGAAAAAATAATGACTTTCAAATTACAACAAAATTTCTTGGCAATAATAACCATTTCGTGCGCCGCCGCGTTCGTCGGCTGCGCTTCGATGAGCAACAAACCGATTGAACAGGCAAACACGGCAAAACCGCCGGCGACAATCGAAAGCAAAACGACCGAAACCATCAATAAGGGCGCGGGCAATGTGGAAACGAAAACCGTCAAAACAACGACAATCGAAACAAAGGACGGCGAACCTAATAAAACGACTCACGAAAACTCCACGAATTTAACCGCGTCGAGCGGCGACAAAATCGGCGTTCCCGAATGCGACGAATATATCGAAAAATACGAAGCCTGCGTCAAAGGCAAAGTGCCGGAAGCGGCGCGCGGATTGATGCAGTCTTCGATTGAACAAATGCGCAAATCCTGGAAGCAAGTCGCCGCGCAGCCGCAAGCCGGAGCCGCGCTCGCCGGCGGCTGCAAACAAGCGCGGGAGACACCAAACAAAGTATGAGTGCCTACGCCTGCGATTGGTAAAACCTGTCTGCTGCCAATCTTCGCGTCGCGTAAAGCGTCCGCTTATAAACGGACGCTTTACGCGGCTTTTTTAACGGCATACGGCAAATGTTTAATCCAAATGCATCATCGAATCAGAAGAAAATTATGAACTGTCAAGTAAAAATTAAAGTAATAAAAAAGAACGCGGCGCAAATTCGTAAAACGCTTGCGGTTAGAGAGGAAATTCTAACGCTGCGGGCGACAAGGCAAACGGCTTCGACCGTTTCCATTTGGGTAAATGAATTTCAGCAGCGTCGCCGCGCAGAAACACGGCAAGCATTAAATTTGTGGAGCGCAAGCATCGAAAACACTCGACAAGCGCGGCAATCGGTTTGACGGCGATTCAGCCGAAACGGAATATTAAAATCCGAGTATCAAGTGTGCGGACTGAATTATTTTATAAGTGCTTTTCAAACTTACTCAATAAGTATCGAAAAGTCGCGTGGATTCAAATTTGAACATCTATAAAATAATTTAGTCCTTCTACTTACCAACAAATATTACAGGAATCAAGGCTGCTCGCCCGAAGCCGCTTGGAGACGCGCTTGCGAACGGCATCCGTTGTCGAACAATTAATTTATTGGATCTCTGATGACACGGGCGCGCCCAATTTTCTAAACAAGTGCCGCGACGTAATTGCCGGTAAATATATGAACGCATCAGACACAAAATATACAGACGCGATAGAACGGCAGCGCGAGCGAGTGCGCTTCTTGTGCCGGAACGGACGTTACGAAGACGCGGCGGATTTGTGTGCCGCGTTGAGCGATGAAGTTTTGATTTTCACTCCGTGCGAAGCGATTGCCGATTATCTGTCTAAAAAGAGACCGGCAGAAGCAGCGCGTTTATACGGGGTATAGCATAATTGCATTAAGTTGTGAGCGGGACAGACATCATTTCAATTTTCTACCAAGCAAATCAATCTGATAATTGCGTTTTTGGATGCGTTCTTTGAGTGGATTATACTAATTCAGATTAGATTGTGCGTATTTAATATACGGATATAATGTCAACGATTTAACTTGTTCGGCGTTCTTAAAAAACTCCTGCAATGCTTGACTCACATAATTTTCCGCTTCGTCCAGTGTCTCAAAGACACTAAACTTCAGCCGTCGCCGCAACTCCTGAAACAACCGTTCGACCGGGTTCGACTCCGGTGAATACGGCGGCAGCTTTGACAATTCCAACTGCTGACGGTTCTCGCTCAAGCTGTGCCTTCCCGCACCGTCGACAATCATTAAAGTCTTCTCCGATAGCTCTTTGCTCCGCTGCTCGACAAACAGATTAAAGCATTCCTTATCTAGACGCGGCAGAAAACAAGCAAACATCTCGCCCGTCAACGGTTTGACCGTCACATACAAATATAAATACTGATAACCGATTTTTTGCCGTCCCGTTGGGCGCACTCCGCGCGGCGACCACTTGCGCCCGAGATCGGTTCGCGTCCCGATCCGCATCTCGTCCTCAAATTCGATGTTTTCGTCCTTGTAGTCACCTCTTAACTCGCCAAAGTTTTTTTATATTCAGCGGCGCGCCGCTCATCTTTCTGAATATTGACGGGACGCGCCGTTTTCAATTTGATTTTCAATCGCCGACACAGCCCCGCGCCGCCGCCGATAGTGTAGTTTTTGCCGAAACTCTCCGCGATGCGGCTTTGCACCGCCCCCAAACTCGCCGCCCCGCCCGCCTCCGCCAATTGTTCGCTCAGTTCTTGGTGCTGCCGGAGCGTCAACTTGCCGCTCTGCCAATTTTGGTTTTTCTGCAATACCCGGCTCACGCCGCTCACGCGATACAACTGCCAAATCTTTTGCGATTGGCGTAGTTTCCACCCCACCGCTGCTCCGGCTGCCGCCGGCGTTTTCGCCGCTCCGCTTTTGAGCAAACACAAAAACCGCAGGCGTTTTTCAAACTGCACCAGTTTCTGTTTGTTTTCCAGTCCGGTTAATTCAGCCGCGGTTTCGGCAATCAGTTCGGAATAATTCATCCTTCTATTTTACAATGGTTCGGACACTTTTCTGAGTAGTGATTCCCGTAAGTCGTTTATTTTCAATAGCGGCTGAATTAAATGCAAGTTAGGTTTGGAGCTAAGTAGTCCGTTTTTTAAGTTTCTTTATATTTTATATTCTCTGAATTGACTTTTTCATAATGGCGATTTAATTTGGTTCTCGCCTTTTCGATTGAAAATTGCCAGTCAATTTTGACTCCTTTTTCACTTCGTTCTTTGACAATTGTTAACACTTCTTTTTCCAATTCGGCTTGACTTGGAATTCGTCGGTTCAAACACAGACGCGAAATAGCGGAAAACTCTATTTCTATCATATTGAGCCAACTCGCCGATTTTGGCGTGTAGTGAAACTCGCGCCTTTTCCGTCAATCGTCTTGCCTCTACCGCCTCGAATGCCTCATAAAATGAACTGGCATGATGGGTGTTCAAGTTATCGAGGATGACGATGATTTTCTCGGCTTCGGGAAACTGCGCGGCTACTTTTTGAAAATGTCGGGCAAATTCAACCTTGCGTCTTTGTCCAAAAACATCTGCCACGCGCCTGCCGGTTTTCGGTTCAATGGTCGCCAATAAATAACACGAGCCATTTTTGCTGTAAGCATAATGTTCTTTTTTCACCGCTTCCGCCTTCATCGAGAAACCTTCAACCAGTTCGCCAATCAAGAAACAAGGTCGCTCATCATAGCACAAAACGGGTCTCCTCCGATTGTATGGCAAACTGTAAAGCCACAGTATTTCTTCCATTCGAGCAATAAATTCAGCATTCATCACGCCAATACACCAAGTCTTTTTCAAATGTGGTTTTAACTCATTTTTTTTAGAATCAAGCGAACTTTACTCTTTGAGATTTATTCGACCAATGCTAATTCAACGGCTTTATCGGCGAGCAGACGCAAACTCCATTGAGATTGTCCCGGCGGTGTTTCCGAACAAGCCAGTGCTGTAATCAGAGCGCGACTCACTCCGTCAAAAGTTATTGGACGACCCGGACGAGGCTTTTCTTCCAAGCATTTTAAGCCGTTTGTCAAAAAGTTTTTCTTTAATTCAATAACTCTTGGATAAGAAAAATCAAGCAGTTTGGAAACATCCGTCATTGTTTTGCCTTGATGCAGCAGCAAAAGAGTCCTTGCCCGCGTAAGTTTTCGCGCTTTTGATTGACCTGAAGTGGTTGGTTTTATCAAATAACTGTGTTCGTTTTCGTTTAGGTTTAAGTGTTCTTTTCTCATATCAGAAATAAACGCTTAATTTGTTAAAAAATTTAAAAAACGGACTACTAATTCTACGTTGTCAGATTAAAACGAATTGCTAAAAAGAGCAAAAAATATGATAAACAAAGGACTATGAGAATACCTGTCAATGAAAAAAACTTAACAATTATGCAGGCAACTATCAACGATATTTTGCTTGTCG
>JAJAZE010000041.1 GCA_026785925.1 Pyrinomonadaceae bacterium | reverse complement strand
TGATAATGCGGCATTCGTAATCGGCTTCGGTTTCCAGCCGTTTCAAAACCGCGATGCCGTCGCCGCCGATTCCGGTGTGGCGGCGGCAGACGGTTCGCGCAAAATCTTCAATCGAGAAAACTTCGCGTAAATCGCCCGCTTCAAAGACGATGTAATCGTTGCCGAAGCCGTGAAATTTGCCGAAATTGATTGCATTCATATTTGATCCTTCTGAAAATTTTAACAGGATGGACAGGATTTGCAGGATAGTTTTAGTGACAAAAATCGTCATTGACTGGCGGCGATCACTCTTTGAACCGAGTTGCAACTCCTGTTCGTCCTGTTTATCCTTTTAATTATTTGCTCTTTTTGATGCTGACGATTTGTTCCGCGCCCGCGTTGTCTTCCAGCACGAAATCAACTTTATCGCCGACTTTTAACTGATCGAGCATTTTTTTGTCGCTGACGTAGAATTCCATAATCATTTTCGGCATCAACCCTTTGATTTCCTCGTGGTTGAGTTCGACCGAGCCGATTTCCAAATTGACTTTCGTGACTGCGCCCGTGCCGTCGAAAGTTTTGATTTTCGATTTGTCCGCCGCAATCGTCGGCGACGGACTCGCAGTTTGATTCGAGTTTTGTCCGACGGCGTTCCGATTCGCCGAATTTGCATTGTAGGAAGGCGAAGCGGGCGCGACGTTTTGAATGTTTGGAGTCTGCATGTTCGGCTGACACGCCGAAAAAAGAAGCGAAAATGTCAGCGGAATAAATTTATTTGTTCTCATTAGTTTATTAACTGATGTTACGCAGCGAATGTTTTTTCGTGCTTTGCCCGCCGATGTGCGGAAAGGCTCTGCCTTTCCGGTCGCTACTCTCTGAAATTTTGTGGCTGTGCCGCCGCCGTGAGGCGCAGCCTCGCTAAAATTAGGAGAAACTTAACGGAAAAGCGAAGCCTTTCCGCACATCGAGCGGCAGAGCCGCATTTTTGCGTAACATCAGTTATTAACTCGTTTTGCAAATCTTCGTTTTTGTCCCGACAGGCGACCGAACACAAAACCGTTCAGAAATCGTTACGCAGCTATTATTTCCGCGCCGCCGGAACGATTTTCAGCGTCAGCGTTTCCGCGCCGCGCCGGACGACGATTTCGTATTCGGTTCCCGCTTTTAATTCGCCAAGTATAATTGTGTAGTCGGAGACGTTGCGAATGTCCTTACCCGCGAGTTTGACGATTTTGTCGCCGGGCTTGATTCCTGACTTTGCCGCCGGCGAATCGTCGCGCACGCCGTCCAATAGTAATCCGTCATTATTGCCGTCGGCATAATTCGGCACGGTTCCGAGCGAGACGTTAAAACCCATTCTGCCGCCCGTCATTCCCGAACTTTTGGCGACGGTATAAGTGGGCTTCGTCGGGTTCGCGTCAATCGCTTTGACGATTTCACCGACGAAATTCGTGACTTTCAGCAAACCTTGATAATTGATTTTATCCGCCGTGTCCGACGGTTTATGATAATCGTTATGCGTTCCCGTAAAGAAAAACAGCACGGGAATTTGTTTGGCGTAAAAAGATGTGTGGTCGCTCGGTCCAAAACCGTCTTCGCTAAGAGATAAGTTAAATCGGTTGAAAGAACTTGAATTAACTGATTGCGGCGGAAAATTATTTAATTTTGTCACAGCTAAACCTACACCGTCGCTTAAATTTTTAGCGTCAATTAAATTCTTCCACCCGCCCGCCGTGCCGATTCCGCCGATGGTTAATTTATCGTCTTTGAGCCGCCCGACCATATCCATATTAATCATCGCCACGGTTTTGGCGAGCGGAAACGCCGGATTGTTGACGTAGAACTGCGAACCTAAAAGACCTTC
The DNA here is from genome assembly GCA_026785925.1 of Pyrinomonadaceae bacterium. Taxonomy (GTDB): domain Bacteria; phylum Acidobacteriota; class Blastocatellia; order Pyrinomonadales; family Pyrinomonadaceae. Next base: position 9,888 of record JAJAZE010000041.1, on the reverse strand, counting down.
TTCCTCGCCGCCGAACGCGATGAAAATTAACGTGCGTTTGTTTTTCTTTTCCTTTGAAAATCGGCGGGCGAGTTCGAGCATCGCCGACACGCCCGAAGCGTTGTCGTCCGCGCCGTGATGAATTTCTTTTGAATTGACGGCGAGCGAGCCTTGTCCGCCTCTGCCCAAATGGTCGTAATGTGCGCCGATGACAATCGCTTCGTTTTTCAGCGTTGCGTCCGTGCCTTCCAAAATCCCGACGACGTTGTAAGCGTCGGCTTTCGTTTTGGTCAGATTTACTTTGAAATCAACCACTGCTTTGGAATTAACCGCCAGATTGACTTTGACGTTAGGGTTTTTGACCATCGCCAGCGTCGTTTCGATTTGTTTCAAACCGGCTTCGTCCATCGCCAGAATATCCGCGCCGCTTTTGCGGGAAATTATCAGCGTCGGAATCGCCGCTTCGCCGAGCGTCGGGTCGTATTTTAATTTGGCGAGCGAATCGTCTTCGAGTTTCTCGGCAAGCGAAATCAGCAGCAAGCCGACCGCGCCTTTGTCTTTGGCGATTTTCGCTTTGGTGTGCGCGTCGTAACGCCCAAAAGCCGAATGCGGGCTGTCATTTTCCGCGCCGCCGTCAAAGGCGACGACGATTTTGTTGCGCGCGTCGAGATTTTTATAATCGTCGTATTTCAGTTCGTCGGAAACGATGCCGTAACCGGCAAAAACGATTTCGCTCGAACCGACCACGCCGTTCGGCGAAAATCCGACCGGCTTAAACGCCAATTCTTCTTTAAAAGTCAGTTTTTGCCCGTCGGCTTTCGTCACATCAAGGCTGAACGAGTTGCCTTCATTCGCCATCAAAACGCCGGTCACGAGCGGAAAAGTTTGCAGATAATTGGCGTTCGGTTTGCCGTTGACCAGCGAATTAAAACCTGTTTTGAGTTTGTAATTGGCAAAAGTATTAGCAATATAGCCAGCCGCGTAAGTCGCGCCCGTCTCGCCGGTGCGCCTGCCTTCAAATTTGTCGGACGCGAGATATTCGACGTGAGAACGTAGATTTTTATCGCTCGGCTCGGACGCTGGCTTCTGCGCCGCGATGCTGAAAACGAGTGATAATAAAAGAAGTATACTTAAAAATTGCTTTCTCATAAACAAATAATTTAACAGGATGAACAGGATTAACAGGATGAATTCAGTTTAGTTTTTTATCTTGTAAATCCTGTTCATCCTGTTAAATTTTCTTACTCAACCCAATCCGCGATAAAAACATTCGTGTCGCCCTGCTTGGCGGCATTGCGGTTGGAGGCGAAGACGAGTTTTTTGCCGTCGGGCGAGAACATCGGGAAACCGTCGAAAGATTCGTTGAAAGTGATTCTCTGCAAATTTGTGCCGTCAACATTGATGACGGCTAAATCGAAATTGCGCTTTCGTTCGTCGGTCGCAAAATAGTTGGTGCAGAAAACGATGCGTTTGCCGTCGGGTGTGAAAAACGGGGCGAATGAAGCGGCGTTTAATTTCGTGATTTGACGTTTGTTCGCGCCGTCGGCGTTCATCGTCCAGACTTCAAACGTCGTCGGCACGATTAAATGCTGCGCGAGCAAATCTTTGTAACGCTTGATTTCTTCGGGCGTTGTCGGATGCGAGCCGCGATAAACGATTTGTTTCGAGTCGGGCGAGAAAAACGCGCCGCCGTCATAGCCGATTTCGTTGGTCAGGCGTTTGATGTTTTTGCCGGTTTTGTCCATCGAATAAAGTTCCAAATCGCCGTCGCGTTCAGACGTAAAGATTATCCGCTTGCCGTCGGGCGAAACCGTCGCTTCTGCGTCGTAGCCTTTGGAATCGGTCAGTTTTTTGATGTCTTTGCCGTCGGGCGTTGAAGTGTAAATTTCATATTCGGGATAAACCGCCCAAACGTAGCCTTTAGAATAATCAGCGGGCGGCGGACAATCTTTGCCGCCCTGAAAAGTCGAAGCGTAAAGAATTTTTTTGCCGCCTTTCAGAAAATACGAACAGGTCGTGCGCCCTTCGCCGTTGGAAACCATTTTGACGTTCGAGCCGTCGGCGTTCATCGTGTAAATCTGGTCACAGCCGCGATTGTCGCGTTTTGATTGAAAGATTAACTGTTTGCCGTCCGATGAAAAATACGCTTCTGCATTCTCGCCGCCGAAAGTCAATTGTTTGATGTTTTTAAAATGCTTCTCGCCTTCGACCGCGAGATTATCGTCAAGCGGCAAAGGCGCGAACGGCTGATAAGCAAACAAATCGAGTCCGATTTCCAAACCGTCGTGCGCGGCGACGGGGGAAATCGAGATTATTAAGAGCAAAGTTAATGTGACTACGAACTTCATAAAATTTTTACCAGGATTATTTTGTTTCGATATTATCATTTTTTCGTCTAATCTCAGGAATCGCAAAAATTGAAATTAGTCGGTAAAAAAGTTTCAGTCGGCTGATTGCTGGATTTAAAAGTCCAAAGTCCAAAGTCGGAGATGTTTTCCGACTTTGGACTTTGGACTTTTAGACTCTGGACTTGAAACTTAAACCGCCGCCGCGCCGAGTGCTTCGTTGTAATGGCGGTAAATTTCGTTGAAATCGCGCAGCGAACGATTGAGAATTAAAGGCATTTGGCTGATGTCGTTGGAATTGATAATCAAATTTAGATTACGCAGAAAAGCATCGTGTGCGCTCATCGTCACGCCGCCGTCTTCGACCGAGACGAGAAATAAACGTCGTCTTTCGCCCGCCGACATCGTGTTGGCTTTCTGCTGAAGAATCGCCGCGCCGCCGAATTCCGCCGCAAAATCAGGCGAGAAAATCAGCACTTCGGTTTTGCCTTCACGCAGTCGCTCGTTGGCTTGCGCCGGTGTCTGCGCCAGATAAACCTTGAAACCCGCGTCAACCAAAACTTTCGCAATCGCGTCGCGGTTTTGTCCGAGACACAAAAGAACGCGGCGCGGCTTTTCGCCCGTTTCGTCTTTGGTATCCAAAATTTTATTTTCCGTCTGCAACGCCGACAGCAAGGAACGCAGAGCCGAGTTAATCTGCATCTCGCTTTCTTTCGCCGCAAATTCCTGAGTGCCTTCGCTCATCGCCGGCGCGGGTGCGTTTTCTTCCAACTGCTTGACGGGCGAAGCATTTTTTGCACCCGGCGCAACCCGAATCAAGTTTTGACAGCGCGGACAGCGCACGGTGAAGTTTCCGCCCGGAATTTTCGATTCGTCGAGCTGGAGAGAAACGGAACAATTATCGCAGCGTATTATCATATTTTCAGTTATCAGTTATCAGTTATCAGTTATCAGTTAGCAGATTTTGTTGACTGATAACTGATAACTGATAATTGAATTTATTCCATCATATCGAGGAAAGACTTGGCTGAGTTCGGAGTCGGCGGCGGCAGCGGCGCGGCTGATGTCTTTTGAATCGGTGACGACGACGGCGCACTCAGATAATCTTCGGTCGAAGCCAGTCCGCGCAGTTGCAGTAATAGGTTATTTTGATTAGTCGCAAACGAAAGTCCGTCGTCGAGCGTGATAGTTTTGCTTTCGATCAAACGGCGAATCACCGAATCGAAATCCTGCATTCCGTCAAGTTCGCCGTCGCGCATCGCGTCGAGCAGGCTTTTTCCGTTCTCCTCGCCTTTTTCGATATATTCACGGGTTCGCTGATTCGATTTGAGAATCTCGACCGCCGCCACGCGCCCTTTTCCTTCGGCACGCGGAATCAGCCGCTGCGAAACAATATAGCGGAAAGTCTGCGCGAGCCGTGTGCGGATGATTTTTTCTTCGTTTTTCGGATACATTCCGATAATGCGGTCAACCGTTTTCGCCGCGTCAATCGTGTGCAGAGTCGAAAGCACGAGATGTCCGGTTTCCGCCGCTTCGAGCGCAATTTCAGTCGTCTCCAAATCGCGCATTTCGCCGACGAGAATAACTTTCGGTGCCTGACGGAGCGCGGCTCTGAGAGCGGAGGTGAAGTTTTTCGTGTCCGAGCCGACTTCGCGCTGGTTAATCGTGCATTTTTTGTGATTGTGCAGAAACTCAATCGGGTCTTCGATAGTGACGATGTGATAAGACTTCGTTTCGTTGATGCGATCAACCACCGCCGCCAGCGTCGAACTTTTCCCCGAACCGGTCGGACCCGTGACCAGCACGATGCCGTTGCGAAGCTCGCACATATCGGCAAGCTGCTGCGGCAGATTGAGCGATTCAAAATTCGGCGTTTCAAACGGAATCACGCGCATTACGATTGAAAAAGAACCGCGCTGCTGAAAGATGTTGACGCGAAAACGACAGCGGGCGGGCAAACTGTAACTTAAATCAGCCGTGCCGAAACGGGCGAGCTGCGAGGCGGCTTCGGCGTTGTCACGCAAAATTGACATCGCAATCATCTCGGTCTGAAACGGTGTGAGTTTGCCTAAACCGAGCGGCGCGGCGGCATACAAACTGCCGCTGATTTCCACCTGCGGCTTTTGTCCGGTCGAGAAATTCAAATCGCTGACATTGTCGGAAATGAGCAGCATCTGCTCAATAATTGGTGCTACGTCAAGCAAACTCATCGGTTGGATTAACTCCTTGAGAAAATTTTTTGAATAATAAGGGAAGGAAAAGATTTTGGAGCGAACGGCTTTCAGCAGCCGGTTTGTTATTTATATTTTTACGCCGATTGAAGAAAAAAAGCAAGCCATTTTTTTGCAATGCCAAACATTATTTGTCAAAGTTCTATCGTCAGCGTAGAAGATTTTGTAGTTTGAGACTGATTTTATCGGCATCGGCGAGCAAATCGCTGATGATCGCCGCCGAGTCTGCGCCGGCTGCTAAAACTTCCCGAAAATTTTTTGAAGTAATGCCGCCGATGGCGACCAGCGGAAAGTCGCCGACAATCTCGCGCACTTTTTTTACGCCTTCGATTCCGACCGCCGCCGCCGGATTTTCTTTGGTCTGCGTGGCGAAAACCGGACCGATTGCCAAATAGTCAATCGGAAGCCGGGCGGCAGCGGCGGCTTGTTCGAGATTGTGCGTCGAGAAACCGATGATCGCTCGCTCGCCTAAAATTTTTCGCGCGTGTTCGGGCGGCAAATCGCCTTGTCCGAGATGAACGCCGTCAACCTTCAAAGCCAGCGCAATATCTACGCGGTCGTTGATAATAATTTTCACATTGCGCGGGCGCGATAATTCTAAAACCGCTTTGACCGATTCGTAAAAATCTTTCGGCGAAGCGTTTTTTTCGCGTAGTTGAATAAAAGTCACGCCGCCGTCAACCAATCGGGCAACTTGCGCGGCGTGTGAAAGTTTCGATATTCGCACGTCGGTGATCGGGTAAATTTTCGGAAGATTTAGTTTCAAGTTTCAGTTTTCAGTTTTCAGGTTTCAATCTGAAACCTAGAGCGATTTGACCATTAAAAAACCGTCTTCGCCGTTGTTATAATAGCTGTGGAGTCTTTGAACAATCGCGTAATCGAGATTTTTATAAAGATTCTGGGCGGCAACATTGCTGACGCGAACTTCGAGCATTACCAAGCCGATGTGACGTTTTCGCAGAGCTTCTTCGGTATGCCTGAGGATTTTATGAGCCAAACCGCGCCGCCGGTGTTCGGGCGCAATGCCGATAGTCGTGACGTGTCCCGTGCCGTCTTCGCGGCTGGTCATCACGAATATGAACGCCACCATTTGCCCGTTCGGGGTGACGATCCGGTAACTGAGACTGTTCGGCTCGTCCAAAAGATATGAAAAAGTATACTTCGTGTAGTTTTCACCGGCTTTGAAACAGCGCAGATTTAATTTTAAGACTTCCTTTAACTGCCGGTCGGTGAGCGGACGGATTTCGTAGGTCGTCGTCGGCGTGGGAGTTATTATTTCCTCAGACTCGAAATTAGTCGGCGGCACAAAGAAATTACGAATTGATTGAAAGACTGCCATACATCAGTTATCAGTTATCAGTTATCAGTTGGCAGTTGGCAGTGAGCAGTGTAATTTCGCCGTCGAAAATGATAACTGATAACTGATAACTGATAACTGATTCTAAATAATTAGCATACAGTCGCCGTAACTGTAAAAACGGTAGCGCGTGGCGACGGCGTGGCGATAGGCTTTCATCGTTAAATCATAGCCCGCAAAAGCTGAAACCAAAACGAGGAGAGACGATTGCGGCAAGTGAAAATTCGTCAAAAGCCCGCTGATGACTTTGAATTTATAAGCGGGCGTAATCGTCAAACCAGCCGTTCGCTTGCCAGCCGAGATTTTTCCTTCTTCATCAGCGGAAGATTCCAGAGCGCGGGTCGTGGTGGTTCCGATAGCGATGATGCGCCGGTTCTCCGATTTCGCTTTGTTTAAGATTAGCGCGGCGGCATCGGAAATTTCGCATCTTTCGGGCATCACGCGATGTTCGGACAAATCGGAAACGCGCACCGGCTCGAAAGTTCCGTAGCCGACGTGCAAAGTTATTTCGACGATTTCCGCGCCGCAATTTTTTACCGCTTCCAAGATTTCCGGCGTGAAATGCAGCCCGGCGGTCGGCGCGGCAATCGCGCCGCGCTGTTTGGCGAAAACGGTTTGATAACGATTTTTATCGCCGCTCGTCAGCCCGCTTTCGCGTCTGATATACGGCGGCAGCGGCGTTTGCCCGATTTCTTCCAAAATCTCGTCAAAATCTCCGTCGGTTTCAAAGCGCACGACGACGCGACCTTCAGCGGTTTTATCAAGCACTTCCGCCGTTAAATTTTTGCCAAACTGAATTCTCTTTCCGACTTTTAAACGCCGCGCCGGTTTCGCCAGCGTTTCCCAAACCTGGTTTTCGATTTCCCGAACGAGAAAAATCTCGATTCGCGCACCGGTTTCATTCGCGCCGAAAAGCCGCGCCGGAAAAACTTTCGTGTTGTTTAAAACCACGACATCGCCTTTTTTTAGAAGCTGCGGGAAATTACGAAATTGCTCGTCCTGAAACTTTTCGTCCCGGCGGCTGACTGCCAACATTCGAGAATCTTCACGCTTTTCCAAAGGATTTTGCGCGATTAACTCTTCGGGAAGTTCGTAATGAAAATCGGAAATCAGCATAGAAATAAATTAAAGATTACCACAATTTTCGGCTCAGTATTCTATTCGCAAGCAAGTTGTATAGCTTCAATAAAAGCCTGATTATCCAGCGCATTAAAATCCGAGTCCACAATATATTACCCAAATTAAATGTCGCTTTAATCGGACATATTTTGTGAAGAAACATTTTAACTGCAAACAATTCTGTCGCAAATTCATACAGCCCACAAAAAAAATCAAACGCATATTTTCATTGAACATAATTGAAATCCAAGAATTATAAAGGTTTTTCGATAGTGGAATAAATCTTGCTTGAGCCAAAGAACTTGTTAGCGAACAAGCGACTTTGTTCGCTAAACCTTTAAAGATAGGCGAACTGTCGGGTTATCAATAATAAACGATTAAATAAGAAAAAGGGGTGAAAGATGATGGAAAATAAACAAAATCCGGAAAATAAAAATACGACTGCGGCTACTGACAATAAACCAATGACGAGCGGCAGTGGAACTTCGACTCAAACGGCGAAGGATAATAATCCGACCGCGCCGAATAAAACGATCAATCAATCGCCGACTCCGAGCGGTTCGCCAACTTCTCAGTCGAGCGAAGCGGCTTCGGCGAAAGAAACTTTTGACAAAGTAAAAGAATCAGCCGGAACAATGGCTAACGAAGCGTTGGGACAAGCTAAGGAAAAAGCCAGTTCCGTGCTGGACGAGCAAAAAACCAATCTGGCTTCGGGCATTACGAGCGTCGCCGACAGTATTCGGCAAGTCGGTGAAAATTTGAGTCATTCGGACGAAAACAATCAAATCGCGGCTTTGGCGGGAAAATACGGCGAAAGTTTAGCCGGACAGGTCGAAAAATTCTCCAGCTATATTGACGATAAGGAATTAAAAGAATTGGTGCGCGATGTCGAACAGTTTGCAAAACGTAATCCGGCTTTGTTTATCGGCGGCGCGTTTGCGCTCGGCATTTTGGCGGCGCGGTTTTTGAAAAGCTCCGGGCAAAAACAATCGTCCGGCAAGCGTTTGAAGGGACATTCAGCCAACGAAAAAGCGCAGTCCGGCGGAATCTAAAAATTACGGGAGATAAGTTATGGCACAACAGCAACTTGTAAAAGAAGAACGCTCTCTCGGTGATTTGTTTTCCGAACTTGCCGCCGAAACCGGGACGCTGGTTAGGCAGGAAGTCGCGCTGGCGCAAACGGAATTGACTCAGAAAGCTACGCAGGTCGGCAAGAACGTGGGATTTCTGGCAGTTGGCGGCGCAGTCGGTTATGCCGCTCTGCTTGCCGTGTTAGCGGCAGTAATTCTGGGTTTAGCAAACTTTGTTCCGGCTTGGGCGGCGGCGTTGATTGTTGGCGCAGCGGTTGGAATCGTCGCTTATCTGCTGATTTCATCGGGATTGAAAGCGTTACAGGAAACTAATTTGACACCGACTCAAACGGTTGAAACATTGAAGGAGGATGCGGAATGGGTGAAAAATCAAGTCAGTTAGACGAAATAACTGCAATAGATACGGATTCGACGGAAGATTTTGAGACTGGCAAAACTTCTTTACAAACGCGCACGGACGACTCTTCTTCGACCGCAATCGAGTCGAATGATACGGAAACAGCGGACGAAGCAACCGACGAAACGGAACAAATCCGCGAGCAGATTGTTGAGACGCGGCGCGGGATGAGCGAGACGATTGATGCAATTCAGGAAAAGCTGAGTTTTTCAAACATCTCGGAGCAGGTTCAGACGCAGGTTTCCGAACAAATCAATAATGTCGTCGAAACGGCGAAGGATGTTTTTTACGGCAAAGCGACTGAAGTCGTTAATTCATTCAGTCGTGGATTGAAAGATTTGGGAAACACTGATTTGGTGAAAAAAGCCCGGCAAAATCCGGCAGCATTGGCAATCATCGGCGCGGGCATCGGCGCGTTGCTGATCGGTATGCTGACTGACTCTAAAAAGCGCAGCAAAGGCAAAAAGAGAAAGGCTTCGTTCAATTACGAACATGACTCTAACGATGATGAAGTGCGATATTCGGACAATTCACGACGCGAATTAAAATCCGTCGAGTTAAGCGAATCGAGTTTTCAATCGGCGCGGAATAAAGTCGGTGAAGCGGCGAGTTCGACTCTGGAAAGTGTCTCTGACGCGGCGAGTTCCGCTTACGCGGGCGCGGCGGGTGCGGCAGGTTTAGCGTTTGAAAGCGTTGGCAGCGCGGCGGGAAAGACTTACGACGGCGTGAGCAGCGTTGCAGGTAAAACTTATCAGGGCATCGGCAGCGCGGCAAGTAAAAGCTATGCCGGTTTAAGTAGTGCCGCCGGTTATACATACGAAAAAGCAGGAGATTTAGGAGGAGAAATGAAAGTAAATTACGATTATTATATTGAACAAAATCCTTTGGCGGTTGGCGCGGTTGCGCTGGCACTCGGCGCGGCGGTCGGTTTTGCGATTCCTTTGACCAAAAAGGAAAACGAATATCTGGGCGAGTATCGAGACAGCGTAGTCGAAAAGGCGCAGGCAACGGCGCAGGACGCGCTCGGTTCGGTCAAACAAATGGCGACCGAAGCGCAAAAGTTCATTTCCGAAGAAGTGAAAAGCAAAGCTGCTTAAAAACTTAACCACGAAAAAACACGAAGCGACACGAAATAGATCAAAATTATTTCGTGTCGCTTCGTGTTTTTCGTGGTTGTATTATTTTTCGATTTTCTCCAAGCCATTCATATAAGATTGCAGAATCTCAGGGATTAAAATCGAGCCGTCGGCTTGCTGATAATTTTCCAAAATCGCAATCCACGTTCGCCCGACCGCCAAACCCGAACCGTTGAGCGTGTGAGCGAATTCCGGCTTCGCGCCGCCCGCCCGACGAAAACGCAGATTCATTC
>JAJAZE010000040.1 GCA_026785925.1 Pyrinomonadaceae bacterium | reverse complement strand
GCACACGCCAAGACCATTAAACAAACTGCCAACAAATTGCGCGTCCATCGCGCCGTAGATTTTTCTCGTTTCATAATTTCTCCTCTGATAATTGCGGCTATTGCAGCGCGGTAAATTTCCAGCCCGTCGCTGTGCAGACGTAAAGTTTGTTGTTTGCCGTGTCTCATTTCTCCGTTAGAAAATTAAATTCTTGTTTCATAATTTCTCCTCTCTCAATAGTTCGGACAGTTTTGAAAATGTCCTGATAAATTGCCACTAGCTTCAGCCATTAGTATCTACGAAAGGCTTGTTTCTTTGCGGCTCTGCCGCCCGATGTGCGGCGATGGCTCTGCCTCGCCGAAACTGTTTCTCAAATTCTCCGAGGCTCCGCCTCGAATGTGGTGGCGGAGCCACAAGAAGTGAGAGGAAATCTCACGGAAAGGCACAGCCTTTCCGCACATCGGGCGGCGGAGCCGCGAAGAAAATGAATTTTCAAACTTGTGTAGATACTAATGGCTTCAGCTAGTGGAGCGAGTTCCTCAATAACTCTTGGCTTGAGCCGAATCTTTGGGCTCAAGCCATCAAGGAATTTTTCTTTTTTCAAATTCGGCTAAAGCCTCTGTTTTTATTTCAACCTTTCCACTAGCTGAAGCTAGTGGAAATTTATTAAAATCGGCTATCTTGCTTTTAATTCCATACCCAACTTTTATTGACACACGGCGGCGGTCGGATTGTTCGCGCAGACGAGTTTTCGCAAACCGTCAATCAACGCTTTTTGTTCGTCAAGCTGTTTTTGCTGCGTTTGGATTTGCGTTTGCTGTCCGATAATTTGCGTTTGCTGTTCGCTGATTTGCGTTTGCTGTTCTTTGAAGGCGTTGACGAAGAGGACGCTCAGGCGGTCGTATTTCACGCCTTCGACTTCGCCCGCCGCGTTGTAATTGACGAACAGCGGATTGATTGCCGCGACCGTCTCCGCGCCGAAGCCGACATCTTTCATTCCGCCCGTTTTCCAATCGAATGAAATCGGTTGTAATTGATTAATGAGCGACAAGCCGAACGTGAACGGCGCGATGTTGGTTTTGTAGCGCAAGGAAGATGAGCAAGTGGCAACTTCCAGATTGCTATTGAAGCAAAGATGACTGCTGCCGGCGGCGCCGAAGGTTATGATTTTCAGCTTTCCGGGGATTCGCACGGTGTCCGAAGCATCATTTCGTCCGAGAACGATGGAGTTGCTCTCAAAGCTGCTCGCCCCTGCGCCGATAACGGTTGTGTAGTCCAAATTACCAGCCGCGACATTGGTATTCGCCCCGATAATAGTGTTGTTGCTGCCGGATACATTGACGTTTCCGGCACTGTTTCCCAGAAAGACGTTGCTGCCGCCGCCTTGAGTTGAACTGCCCGCGCCCGAACCGAAGAAACTGTTGCCCGCGCCGCTTGAATTGCTAAAGCCCGCGCTGGCACCGAAGAAACTGTTAAACGCGCCGCTTGAATTGTTAAAGCCTGTGCTTTCACCGAAAAATGAATTAAAAGAGCCGCCCACATTGAAAAATCCGCTTCCTGTCCCGAAAAAAGAGTTGTCGGTGCCGGTCGTTATTCTGCCCGCACCGAGACCGACCACCGTATTATCCGTTCCGAAAGCCCCGAGGATACGCGCTCCGCCGAGATTAAATTGGGTTGCCGAATTGACCGCATTGCCGGAGAGCGTCGCGGTAAATGTTTTGTCGCCGGCGATGTTCGTCTGTGCCGTCGTCAAATCAACAAAATTCTGCGTCGCCGAACCCGTCCCGCCGTTGGCAATCGGCACCACGCCGAGCCGCGCATTATCGAGTGT
>JAJAZE010000039.1 GCA_026785925.1 Pyrinomonadaceae bacterium | reverse complement strand
CGGATAAAGTTAAAATAACCGATTTCCAAATCAAAACTTCATATTGCTACGCGCGATCCGGTTCAATAATTAAAACGAAAGCGGCGAATAGAAAACGTATTTTGCAAATTATCCAAAGTTGGCGCGATGGAAAACACAATCAAATTTTCAACTTTGCGCGAGAAATTTAGCCTTGCGCCGGCGCGACCGAAAAGATTGCGATTTTTCTCCGAACTTAACCCGGAAGGGCAGAAATTTGTCGTCTCGGAAGAAAAGAATCGAGCCGACCGATTCGACTGCGACGATGCCGAGTTTTTGACCGAAGATTACAAAACGCAGCTTGCGGAATACGGCTTTGAAGAAACTGAAGTCTATTGGAGTTTGGGTTATTGTCAGGGCGACGGCGTGGCGTTTTACGGGCGCGTTCACCCGGAAAGTCTTAAAGAAAAAGACCGCAGCGCGAAACGCTTGATTGGCGCGCTCAATGCGGCGGGTGATGAATTCTACATTGAAATTACGGGCAGAAACAGCCATTACCATCATTGGAATTCGATGACAATCGAAATCGAATTTGAAAACGAGACGGGCGACGAAGATTTGCCGGCTCGTTTGAAAATCGCGCGTCCCGCATTGCGCGAAAACCTCGAAAAATATCTCGCTGAAAGAGTTAAGGAAATCAGCCGTGAACTGGAAAAATCAGGCTACGCCGAAATCGAATACCGCTACGAAGAGGAGACGATTCGGAATGACTTAACGATGCGCGAACACTTATACGAAAAAGACGGCACACGGGCGATGACGGAATTCGAGTTTTACGAATGGTCAAAAGCGAAGGTGTCCGCGACCGTTACAATTCAAAACGGGGTTGAGGGAGGAAAGGAACAGAAAGCGACGCTGCGCGTATAATACTTTTTATACGTTGAGTTTCCATCGAACTCAGCGTATAATTCAGTTTTTAACTGATTTTATCCATCAAAAAACTGAGCGTATAATACTTTTCTTCTTTTATGTCTCAAATTCTTGAAGACTTTTCCACCTATCTCGAAAACTCCGAGCGCAGTTCCTTGACGGTTAAAAACTACATGGCAGACCTTTTTCATTTTGAAAAATGGTTTTTGGAAACTAATGGTTATGCCAATTTTGCTCTATCCGAGGTGACTCCTACGGATTTACGCGAATTCAAACAACTCTTGTTAATCAACAAAGAGATGAAACCGGCAAGTGTTAATCGTCGATTAGCTTCGTTGCGAAGTCTTTTAAAATGGGCAAATGAAGTCGGGATTTCTCCGGACTTTCAGTTATCGAAAATTCCAAAGTTTGAGAAAACGGAAAAAACCGGAATTCGCTGGCTTGACCGCAAAGAAGAAAACGCGTTGCTCAGATCAGTTGAGCGCAGTGGTGCAAAACGCGATATTGCCATTATCAAACTGGTTTTGAATACCGGGTTGCGGGTGGCAGAATTATGTTCTTTGCGATGGAGTGAAATAATTATCAATGAACGCAAGGGTGTTTTAACGGTTTTGCAAGGCAAAGGTGGAAAAAGACGCGAAGTTCCGCTCAATTACGATGCCCGGCAGGTTTTACTGGATTTAGGTTACAAACAAAACGCCGGCAAAAAAGAATGGATATTTGTCGGGCAAAGAGGAAAACTTACTCCGCGCGGAGTCCAGACACTTTTTCGTAAATACGCTGATTCGGTTAAACTAAAAAATTTATCGCCGCACAGTTTGCGACATACTTTCTGTAAAAATCTGCTCAACGCCGGAATCAGTTTGGAAAAGATTGCGATTTTAGCCGGACATGAGAGCCTCGACACGACCAGATTATATCTCGAACCGTCACTCAAAGATTTGGAAGGAGCCGTCGAAGCCATTAGCGAGGAGCGATAAATGCCGAGTGGTTTTCTGACAAACGCGGAAAAAGAGAGACTGGAAAACTTGCCGGCAGAAATCAACGAAATTGATAAAACAGCATTTTTTACCTTAACCGACAATGATTTAGCCTTAATCAGTCGCCGAACGGGGGATCAAAATCGGCTCGGTTTTGCAATTATTTTATGTTGTCTCAGATTTCTCGGCTTCATCCCTGAAGGTTTTTCCAATATGCCGACGGAAACTTTGAAATATCTTGCCGGGCAACTGACAATAAATGAAACGGTGATTCCGACATATCAAAGAATCCGCACTAAACAAACGCAAATTCAAGAAATTCTGCCTTATACGGGCTTCCGCAGATCAGAAAAAGTTGACTTGAAAGAGTTGGAAAAATGGTTGGCGCAGCGCGCCTTGGAACACGATAAACCAAGTTTCTTATTAAGTTTGGCAATTGAAAAACTTTATCTGGACAAGATTCTCCGACCGGGTTTGAGCGTTTTAGAACGACTTGTTTTGAAAGCCCGCGAAGAAGCAGTGAGTGAAACCTATCGTTTGTTACTACCGATTCTGAGTGATGAAACTAAATCGAATCTTGATAAGCTGGGCGAAATTGAAAAAGGTAAAAAACAAAGTTCCTTAGTTTGGCTCAGACAACCGGCGGTCAGTTTTTCTGCTGATGCCATTTTGCAGAACATCGAGAAAATCAAGTTTTTGCGAGAGCTGAAAGTGGAAACCTGGGACTTGTCATTGATCACTCCCAATCGGCAAAAGTTCTTATCACAAGTTGCCCGTAAAAGCCGCATTCAGTCACTAAATGAACTCTCGGAGAAAAAGCGTTATCCGATTTTCGCGGCTTTTGCCAAACAAACTTTGATTGACATTATTGACGAAACCATCGAACTTTTTGACCGCTGTTTAATGCATTCCTATAGCAAAGCCGGACAGGAGTTAGACGAGTTGCGTCAGAGAAATGCCCGTTCAACCAATGAAAAGATTCATCTGTTCTACGAAATCGGTTCGCTAATTTTGAACAACGAAATAGCGGATAATCAACTGCGCGAGAAGATTTTTGAATCAGTGAACCCGGAAAATCTGTCGGAAGCAGTTGCCGAATGTCCACGGATTATGCGTCCGATGGATGATAATTATTTTGATCTGTGGGCGGAAAGATACAGTTATTTTCGACGATTCGTGCCGCATTTTCTAAAAACCCTGGAATTTGTCGCGGACAAACATCACGAATCTCTGCTGCAAGCCGTCGAACTTCTCAAAAAAATCAATAAAGAAGGAAGAAGAAAATTACCGGCAGAGGCTCCGACTTCTTTTATCTCAGCCAAATGGAAACCGTATATTAAGGATAAAACCGGCAAACTGAATCTTCGTTTTTATGAGCTGTGTGTTTTATGGGAGCTGCGGGCGGCATTGCGCGGAGGGCATTTATGGGTCAGCGGTTCATATCGTTTTGCCAATCCCGAAACCTATTTGATTCCGAAAGAGCGGTGGCAACATTCCAAACAGGATTTTGTTGATCTGCTGCGGATTTCGCCAAATGGAAAAGAGGTTTTGCAAAACTGCCAAACCGAACTCGAAAATCTTCTGCAAACCGCCGACAATTCGTTTAACCAAAAAGATTATCTCAGATTTGAAGGCGATCAATTAATTGTTTCCCGGCTCAAGGCAATCGAACCGAATGACCGACTTTCCGATCTGGAAGAAATGTTAGCCGCAAGATTGCCGAAAATCGAACTGCCCGATTTATTAATCGAAGTTGACGGTTGGACGCGTTTTTCCAAAGAACTGGTTCACGTCTCGGGAAGCGAAAAACGCCCGCCGGAACTTGCCGCCAATCTCTATGCGCTGCTGGTTTCGCAAGCCTGCAATCTCGGAATTGTCAGGATGGCGGAAATTTCCACTCTCAGTTTGAACAAAATGTTATGGACGCATACCTGGTATTGTCGGGAAGAAACATTGAAAAAAGCCACCAATTGTTTAGTCAACTATCAATATCTTCAGCCTTTGGCAAAAATCTGGGGCGGCGGCACTTTATCTTCATCAGACGGACAAAGATTTCCGGTTTCAGTCAAAAGTGTAACGGCAACCGCGCTGCCGAAATATTTCGGCTACGGACGCGGAATCACTTTTTATACCTGGACTTCCGATCAACACTCGCAATACGGCACTAAAGTTATTCCCGCGACCATCAGAGATGCTCGCTATGTCTTGGATGAAATCCTCAATAACGAAACCGAACTCGATATTCAGGAACACACCACCGACACCGCCGGTTACACCGAGATTGTTTTCGGATTATTCGATTTGCTCGGACTGAAATTCTCGCCCCGACTCCGGGATATTGCCGATCAAACCCTGTATCAGTTCGATAAAACAATCAAATACAAGCATTTAGAGCCATTAGTCACTGGCAGAATAAAGAAGGATTTGATTGTCAAACATTGGGACGACTTGCTTCGCCTGACGGCTTCGCTTAAAACAGGCTGGTCAACCGCTTCGCTTTTGATCGGGAAATTACAATCGTTTCCACGCAAAAATGATCTCGCCCGCGCCTTGCAGGAATACGGCAAAATCAAAAAAACCGAGTTTATCATCCGGTACTTGTTAGACGAAGATTTCCGCCGAAGAATAAATCGCCAACTTAATAAAGGCGAATCGCTGCATTCTCTGCGAAGATTTCTGCTCTTCGCCAATGAAGGCAACATTCGCAAAAGATTCCCCGAAGAACAGCAAACCCAAGCCAACTGCCTGAATCTGGTGACTAATGCGATTGTTCTATGGAATACGGTGTATCTGCAAGCCGCCGTTGAGCAGTTAAAATCAGATAGAGTCGAAATAAAAGACGAAGATTTGAACCATATTTCACCCGCCCGATTCGCTCACATTAATCCATATGGCAGGTATTATTTCAACATCGAAGAAAATCTCAATAGAAAAGGGTTGCGACCGTTAAGAGGAAAAGAAGACAGTATCAACTAAGCGTATAAAAAGTATTATACGCGCAGCGTCGCTTTCTGTTCCTTTCCTCCCTCAACCCCAGAAAGAGTAAATTGATTCAACACAAATGAAATGAATACAAGCGGTTTCGAGAATATTTACGAAAATTTGCGATTAAAAGGCGCAGATTATCATTAAAACTGATTATGGATGAAAATATAAAAGCAAAACACGAATTGATGACCAAAATGTTGAGTTGGGGAATGATTGTTTACTTTTTGGTATTTGGATATTCATTAAATCAACACGCCTTGTTTGAACTTTTCCCGACTCCTGAACAAACAAATGTTGTGTTGGCAAAAAGAAATAGAGCTGAAATACTAAGGGAGAAAAGTAACAATGACCCGGACACGGATAAATCCTCTGAATTTAGAGTGAAAGCCGCCGACGCAGACCTTGAAGCAAGATTATTAAAAGATGAGTTAGAAGACGGTCGCGGCAGAGCCGTAGGAT
>JAJAZE010000038.1 GCA_026785925.1 Pyrinomonadaceae bacterium | reverse complement strand
TTTGCGTCAAACAAATTTGTTGATTGGAAAGTTGTCAATTAAGATCAAACGTAAAGTTATGACTGTCGCCGAAAACGAAATTCGCAAAATCACCAAAAGAAACATTACGCCGGTCGTCGAAGATTATTTGAAGGCGATTTACAGCCTTCGTCAGTCGGACGAATCGGTTCGCACGGTTGCGTTGGCGGCGCGTTTGAACGTCAAACCGCCGACCGTCACGGCGATGCTCAAAACTCTCGCCGATTTGCAATTGATTCGCTACGAGCCGTATCGCGGCGTAGAACTGACTGAGACGGGCGAACAGATCGCGCTCGAAGTCGTTCGGCATCATCGCCTCATCGAGCTTTATTTAGTCGAAGCGTTAGGCTTTTCGTGGGACGAAGTTCACGACGAAGCCGAAGTTCTGGAGCATTTTATCTCGGAAAAACTCGAAGCCCGCATCGCCGATTATCTCGGCAATCCGACGCACGACCCGCACGGCGACCCGATTCCCAATCTCGACGGGACGCTGCCCGACACGACGACGCACACGCTCGCCGATTTTTCGCCCGCCGCGCGGGAAATCCGCGTGGTGCGCGTCCGCGACCAAAACGCCGACCGATTGCGTTACCTCGCCGAAATCGGACTCGTGCCGCAAGCGACCGTCAAAATCGTCGCGGTTGAACCGTTTGACGGTCCCGTCACGATTCAAGTCGGCAGGAAAAAAATTGCGCTCGACCGCCAACTGGCGCGACTTATTTTCGTCGAAGAATTACCCGTTTGAAAAGCCAGCCTATCGCCCGATTTGCGCCAAAAGTTCCCTGACGGCGACATCGAGCTGCGAATCTTTCCCGGTTAGAGTTTCACCAATCGGGCGCGTTACCGGAACATCAACCGGGCGCGGGTTGAGTTCCATATTTACGCCGTCGCCGCCGGTAATCATCTGACGCGGCAGGCGCACGGTCGTGCCGTCGAAAGTGGTCGTGTTCCAGGTGAAAATAATCCAGCCGGCGGTCGGCTCGCCCACGACTTTGCCGATTTTCAAACTCCGATAACCTTCGGTCAAATCCTCCGCGTCGGACAGGGAATGTTGATTCGTAATCAAAATCGTCGGGCGTTCCAGAGCGCGTTGACCGAGCGCGGAACGTGCCGGAACCGTCCAACCGCCGCGCTCTTTCATATTCAAATAACCGCGTCTGGATAAAACGTCTATGACATACGGATTGACGAAACCGCCGTTGTTGTTCCGAATATCCACGACGACACCGCTCCGCCCCTGATTCTGCACGTCCAAATCAACGTAAAGCTGATTCAAACTCGCCGAAGACATATCGGGAAGGTGAACGTAGCCGAGTTTGCCGCCGCTGAGTTTTTCCACATAAACGCGATTTGCCTCGACCCATTGGCGATACAAAAGATTTTTTTCCGCGCCCGTGCTGATCGGTTTCAGGACGATTCGGCGTTTATTCGAGCCGTCCGCGTTGGTCGAGATTTCGATTTCGACGCGCTTGCCGACTTTGTTTTCGAGCAGTTCGTCGAGATTTTTCGCGCCGTCAATTTTCACGTTATTGACGCTTCTCAGGTAATCGCCGACTTTGATTTCTTTCGTAATATCCGCCGGACTCAAGCCGATGATTTCCGTGATTTTCAAACGTCCGTTCGTTTCGTATTCGATGCGGTCAAACCGAACTCCGAGTTTGCCGATAGGCGTTGGTGTGAAACCGCTTGCGCCTGAAACGCCGAGATGCGAAGCGTTTAATTCGCCGACCATCAAAGACATCAGACGGCGCGTTTCGTCAATGTTTTTCGCGCCCGCGATCAGCGGCTCGTAAGTTTTCTCAACCACGTTCCAGTCCGCGCCGTGATATTTTTCGTCGTAAAAATTGTCGCGCAGAAATCGCCAGCCCTGTTTGAAAATCTCCATTTTTTCGGCGGCGAAAACGGCGTTCATCTCAATGTTCAAAGCGAGCGGGCGAGTTGCGCCTTTTTCCAGATTAACGACTTGCACACGCCCGTTTTCGATGTAGAAAACTTCTTTTGAATCCGGCGAAAACTGCGCGTCCGATTTAAAGTTCGGGGTCGAAGTGATTTGTTTCGCCGACGTTTCGGTCGCCAATTCGTCGAGCGGCATCGTGTAAAGATTAAACTGACCTTCGGCGGCGGCGAGCAGCAAAACGGTTTTCCCGTCCGGGGAAATCGTTTGCCCGTTGACGTTCACACCCGTCGGCAAAAGGCTTAAACGGCGGCGAATGTTTTCAAAAACAATCTCTTTTTTGCGGTCGCTGTCTTTATCGTCGGCTTTGGCAACGCTCGTCGGCGACGGCGAAGTCGTCGGGCTTGGATTCGGACTTGGATTAACCATCGGAGTCGGCGAAGTTTGCGGTGTCGGCTGCGGTTTCTGCTGCGGATTTTCCTGTTTGAACAAATCTCGAAACTGGTCTTCGCGGAACTTCGGCGTGCGAAGCGTCAAATCAATCTGCGCCAGAACGCCGTCTTCGGTGCGCTGCCCGGAATCGAACAAAATAAATGTGCCGTCAGGACTCCACGAAACCGAACCGCTATTGGAATTAGCGAGAAAGCTGACCGATTGCGCCGCGCCGCCGTTCGCCGATACGACGGCGACATTCGTGTAAGAACGATTTTCCGGCGCGGTCGTCAGAAACGCCAGCCATTTGTTATCGGGCGACCACGCGAAAGTTTGCTTGCCGCCAATCGGCGGCGCGTCGGTGAAAAGTTTGCAGAGTTCGGTTTCCCGTTTTGAAGCGACATCGTAAATCCAGAGGGTGCGGGCGTTGCGGATAAAGGCGATTGATTTGCCGTCGGGCGAATAAACCGGCGAAAAATCGTCACCCGCCGTCGTGAGCGGCGATTCGCTGCCGTCCGTAAAACTGTATTGATAAATCTGCCGCTTGCCCCCGCGCTCCGAAGTGTAAATAATTTTTTGACTGTCGGGCGACCACGCGGCGAACGATTCGGGCGCGGGCGTATCGGTGATTTTCTGCGCGTCGCCGCCGTCTTTGATCGAAGCCGCGAAAATCTCGCCGCGCGCGAGAACCGCGATTTTTTTGCCGTCCGGCGACAGCGCGAATTCGCGGATTTGCCCGGAGAGATTCAGTTTTTCCGTTAACGCGCCCGCCGCCGTTCCGCGCAGAGTGATCGGAACTTCACCGGCTTTTCCATTGTCCGTGTTCATCGTCCAGATTCTGAAATTGCGCTCGAAAACGATTTGCCTGCCGTCGTCGGAGATGTTCGCCCACAGAACGCGCCCGTCTTTGAAATCAGTCAATTGTTTCTCCTGCCCTTTCAACGGTTTCGTCCAGATGTTCTGCACTCCGTCGCGTTCGGAAACGTAATAAATTTGTTTGCCGTCCGCGCTCCACATCGTCCACAATTGTTTCGCGCCGCCCGTTGTAATCTGCTGGTAATTCTCGCCGCTTTTCAGCCAGATTTCGCTTTCGTCAATGTGGCTTCTGCCTTTTCGCCACCATTGTCCGTTGGCGATTCCGCGAGCCGAAAACGCCAGCGAGATTCCGTCGGGCGCGGGCGCGGCGAAAAATTCGCTGGTGTAGCGGTCGGCGGAAACGGTCATCGGCGTTCCGCCGTTCGCGGAAACCCGGTAAACGTCGTTCATTCCGGCGATGTCGCGGTTCGAAGACGAATAATAAAGCCATCGTCCGTCGCGTGACCAGGCATCGAGATTATCCAAAGAGTCGTCAAACGTGATGCGCGATAAATCGTTCGTCTCCAAATTCAAAACGTAAACGTCGCCGCCGCCGGTGCGGTTGGAAATAAACGCCAACCGCTTTCCGTCCGGGGAGAATTTCGGACGCGATTCGGTCGCCGGATGCGAAACTAAAATCGAAGCCGTGCCGCCGTTCGCCGAAACCGTCCAGACATCGCCGCCCGATACAAAAACGATTTCCCGGCGGTCGGGCGACAGCGCAGGCTCGGTCAAATAAGCGATTGACGTTTGCGCGTTGAGCGCGGCGGAACATAAAACGACGAGAATAAAAGCGAAAAGAAATTTTGGCGGCATATTTTACTTAATTTTGATCGGTCAATTCAGACGGCAGTTTTTCTACGTTTGAAGCGCGTATTTAGTTTTGAAAATACAGATTTCAGGAGAGAAATTAACCGCAGGTGAACGCGGATAAACGCAGATTTTTTAGATTTTATATCTGCGTTTATCCGCGTTCACCTGCGGTTAATACTTCCTTTTTCGTTCTTTCATAAGTTTGCATTTAACCCGGTGGGCGGTTACGATAAACGTAACAAATTAAATCTTCAAGGAGTGTAAAGACAATGAAATTTCCCGGTGGATTCGATATGAATTCGATGATGAAGCAAGCCCAGAAAATGCAGGAACAAATGGGCAAGGAAATGAAGGAATTAACCGTTGACGCGAGTGCCGGCGGTGGCGCAGTTACGGTAAAAATGCGCGGTGATTTTGAGGTAATAGATTTTAAGATTTCGCCCGATCTAGTTAAAGACGGCGATGTCGAAATGATTCAGGATTTGGCGGTTGCTGCACTGAATGAAGCCCGCCGCAAAGTCGAAGAATCTTTAAAAGGACGGCTCGGCGGAATGCTTCCTCCCGGCTTGATGTAAAAACCGAAATTTAACAGGATGGACAGGATAAGCAGGATAAATGCTAAATCCTGTTCATCCTGTCTATCCTGTTTTAATAAAACTTTAAGATGTTAGAGTATTCAGAACCCGTCGCCAAGTTGATTGACGAATTCAAACGCCTGCCCGGTGTCGGTCATAAGTCGGCGCAAAGGCTGGCGTTTCACATTCTGCGCCGTTCAAAGGAAGAAGTTGAAAGGTTTGTGGACGCGCTGCACGAAGTTAAGGAAAAAATCATTTTCTGCTCGGTTTGCAATAATATGACGGACATCAATCCGTGTATGTATTGCGCTTCGACCGGGCGCGACCGTTCGATAATCTGCATTGTCGAAGAACCTTACAATCTGGTGGCAGTCGAGAAAACGCGCTCGTTCAAAGGCTTATATCACATTCTGCACGGCTCGCTGTCGCCGATTCGCGGCGTTGGTCCCGATGAATTGATGCTGGTGAATTTGATTCCGCGTTTGATGCCGAACAACAACGAAGGCGTTGAGGTCAAAGAAGTTATCATCGCCACCAACCCGAACACCGAAGGCGAAGCGACGGCAAATTACATCGCGCGTCTCCTAAAACCGCTGGGCGTGCGGGTGACGCGCATCGCAATGGGAATGCCGGTCGGCTCCGATTTGGAATTCGTGGACGAAGTAACGATGGATAAGGCTTTGGCGAACCGGCACGAAATTTAATTGAAATGAGAAGTAAGAAATAAGCGGTTAACTGTCGAATATTTCTCTGCTCACTTCTTATTTCTCACTTCTCATCTTTCCGCCTAAAACTGTCATCGGAATCAATAAAATCCAAAACGTCAAATGATACCAGAGCGGAATTTTATCCCACACGCCGATTTGCACAAAAATTCCGACAACCAACAATAGAACTCCGAGTAACAAAGGTGTCTTTAAATTTTCTTTGCTAATCAAAACGGCGGCGAAACCGGAGATAATCGAAACAGCCGCGCTCGAAATAAGCGGCACAATCAGCATTGACGAGCTAAAACTCATTGCTTCGACGCTTTCATCATAGCTCGTCCAAACCGACCGCAAAATCGCGTCAACTCCGACCCAGAGAATTGACCAAATAATAAATCCAGCCGCCACACCCAAAATTATTTTTAACATATATTTTCTCCTTATGAAGACAAAAAGGACAGAAGAAATTTTCCCGAAATTTCCCTTGTCCCTTTTGTTGCCCCTGCTCGTTCTTCGCCTTTTGCCTGGTGCGAAAAAATTACGCGCTTTTAACGCGCTTGATTTGCTTGACTTCGGCGGACGGCGCGTTTGTTTTAGCCATTCGCGTGGTCATACGCCTGTCCAAATCAACAATTTGCTCCGCCGTTAAATGGTAAATGTTCGATTGATTGTGATAGATTTTCGCGCCCGTTACGATGTCAGCCTGTTTAAAACCGTTTTCCTCAGCTTTTCTAATCAAATCTTCGACCGTCATTGTCGGCGGTGCAATCGAGATCGGCGTTTTGTCTTCGATAAATTCGGGAATGTCGGACTTTGCCGGTTGGTCAAACGCCAATTCCAGAGCCTGTTCAGCCTTCATATATTCGAGAAAATCTTTAAAACCGATGTTTCCCGTCATTTCAAAACCGACTTCAAACGCCGGAGAATTGCTTTTGACAACTTGAAAAACTCTGGTAATTTCGCCGTCGCGTTCCTGAAGCGAAACTTCCAGCATCACGTCCACAAAGTATTCCAAACCGCTCGTCGTCATCGGCAGCACGCGCCCGATTTCGTTGTCTTCTTTGGCTTCCTTGCCTCTCGCCGGAATCTGGTCGGCAATAACGACGCATTTGCCGCTTTCGATGCAGAGCTTTCGCAACACCGACTGCAAAATCATCTGGTCGGCGGCGAGTTCTTCCGCCGTCGGCTGCGCCAGCGGATCGCCGGTTCTCTCGCGCACGGCTTCGAGCATTTCCGAATGCTTCGCGCTGAAATATGCCGCCCACGAATCGAGCGCGAAGCAGCCGTAATTTTGTTCCTGACCTTCGCCGTTAATCGCCCACTCGATAAATTCCGGCAATTCGTCGGTTTTTTCAATTTCCAAGGCATCGAAAGTCTGCCCGACTCCGCGCAGCAGACGCGCTTTTCGTTCGGTGTCGAAAATGCAGAGTTTCCCCAGACCCGCTTCCGCCATCGAACTGACAAAGTGACTTTTCCCCACGCCCGCGCCGCCGCGAATCGCCATAATCAACCGCTGTTGACGCGGCATTCGGCTCAATGGATTTATTTTCGGTTTGTTTGTATTTTTCATTTTCGCTTTCTCCTAGCTCAATTTTTTCTTAATGTTCTTGGTTATTTTCTATCGGTTAAATGCCTACCGTCAAAGGCATTTTGTATCACTGATGAAACAAATCTAACATAAGTTGTTTTTTGTTTCAAGTGTGAAACAACATTTTCACAAAAATTTACGCTTCATCGAAATCAGTATATAATCGTAAAAATTCTCGGGGGATTTATGAGGAAAGTTTATATCACTCTAGTTTTAATTTTGTTTGTCTCGGTTTTTGTTCACGCGCAAACTGAAATATTACCTTGTCCGACGCTGACATTAACTTCGCCCACATCTATTACTATGCCCGGCGAAACGATGGCTTTTTCACTAAAAGCCGAAGGTCGAGTTGAGGAGTCAAAGTTAAGGCATAAATGGACAGTTTCCGAAGGATATATTATCGAAGGACAAAATACTTCGATGATCAAAGTCGCAACAACTCCTGATTTAGGCGGCTCTGTTATTACTGCGAAAGTTACGATTGAAGGACTGCCGAAGAATTGCGCGAACGAAGCGTCCGAAACAAGCTCAATTGGGGTAATACCTGGATGCGGGTTTGGCGTTGACGACTATAGAAAGATTCCGTTGCAAGAGGAATATGGAAGATTGGATAATCTTTTTTCGAGGTTACTATATGATCTTGAATACAAGGGATTTATACTTATATCAATTGATGAAATTGAAACGGTTGACCAAGCTAAAAAACATATTAAAAAACTTATGCGGCACGTCAAATTTCGCAAATTCGCAAAAGAGCGTTTAGTTTTTGCCATAGAAAAAAAGTCTGACTATCACTTAACCA
>JAJAZE010000037.1 GCA_026785925.1 Pyrinomonadaceae bacterium | reverse complement strand
TCGTTTTTCAAAGACCATCTGCAAACCTACAAAAAACGCCCGATTTACTGGCTCTTTTCATCGGGAAAACAAAAGGCGTTTGAATGTTTGGTGTATCTGCACCGCTACAACGAAGCCACGCTGCCCAGAATGCGCCACGAATACGTCCTGCCGCTGATGTCGAAACTGACCGCCCAAATCGAAACGCTCGACAGTCTGAAGGATTCCGCCGCAACGACTTCGGAACGAAGCAAACTGCAAAAACAACTCGAAGTCTTGCAGAAAAAACAAACCGAACTCGCTCAATTCGACGAAAAACTCCGCCATTATTCCGATATGCGAATCAGTCTGGATTTAGACGACGGCGTAAAAGTGAACTACGGCAAATTCGGCGACTTATTAGCGGAAGTAAAACAAGTGGCGACAACGAAAGAGTAAGAAACTATCCACGAAAAGACACGAAGAAACACGAAAAGAATTTTTGTTTAATTTAGTGCATTTAGTGTAATTAGTGGATAAATTCTTCAGAAAAATACAAAAGTGAACTAAAATAGAGAAATGAATACAGCAAACTTAGAAACCGTCGTGCATTTGGCAGAACAGCTTCCGCCCGAAGAACAACTAAGTCTCGTCGCCCGCATCGCCGAACATCTGCGTCAATCGCAGCCGCCCGCTCCGCGAAAACAACCGCAAGACCTTTACGGCGCGTGGCGCGGCAAATTCCCCGATGATATTGATATTGACGCTGATTTAGCCGAAATTCGCGGCGAATGGCTCAAAGAACTAGAGGAATTCGGATTATGAATTTTTACGTCGCCGACACTCACGGCTTGTATTGGTATCTAATCGCTTCGCCGCTTCTCGGCGTGAATGCCAAAAAAGCATTCGACGAAGGCAAAAATGGAAACGCAATTATTTACATTCCTTCAATCGTCATCGCCGAGCTTTATTTTCTCAACAAAAAACACGGCGAACAGATTGATTTCAGCGTTGAATTTGCCCGTCTGAAAAACAGTTCGCAATTTGAATTCGTCGGCTTCAAAGCCGAAGACGTTGATGATTTCACCATTGATGACGCAGTTCCCGAAATGCACGACCGCATTATTGCCGGTGTCGCCCGCCGCCTTTCCGCCGGTTGTCTGACACGCGACCAGAAAATTGTTGCCAGCAAAATTGTCAAAATAGTTTGGTGAAGAAAACCGTCCGCAATATACACCAAGACACGCGAAAAAAGGTTGGTGGTTTTGTTTCGTGAATTTCGTGAATTTCGTAGGCAGTTAATAAAATAATCAACGGAAGATGACGGAAAAACTACAGTTAATAGTTATCGGCGGCGCGAACGGCAGCGGCAAAACTACTTTTGCCCGCGAAATCGCCGCTGAGAAAAAACTCAAGTATCTCGGCGCAGACGACATCGCCGCCAAACTTAATCCGTCCGCGCCTGAAAATTCGGCAATCGAAGCCGCGCGTTTATTCAGTTCGAGATTGAACGAAAGTTTAAGGGCGGGCGAATCTTTGATCGTCGAATCAACTCTTTCGGGCTTGTCGCTCAAAAAGTTTTTCGCTTTGGCGCGTGAAAACGACTTTATCGTCAGCGTCTTTTTCGTCTTTCTCGATTCGCCCGAATTGTGCATTCAGCGCATCGCCGCCCGCGTTGCCAAAGGCGGACACAACATTCCCGACGCGGACGTGCGAAGACGTTTCACCCGCGCCAACATTAATTTCGAGCGAATTTACAAAGACCTCGCGGACGATTGGTTTTTAATCTTTAACGCCGGAGATTCTTTTGAACAAGTTGCGAACGGCGATGCAAACGGGGTTATAATTTTCGATGAAGCGAGGTATCAGCAATGGCAAGCGACAATAAAATAAAAAAAACAGACGGTTCCGTCAGCGAGAAAACTCTGCGTAAATCAATCGAGTTTCAGCGCATCGGCAACCGCGCCGTGCATCGAGCGCAGGAAGAAAATCGAAAACTCGGCATTCCGAACTGGTATTCAATCAACGGCGAAATCATCAGCGATCTGGAAATCAGCGAAAAAAACGGAAATGGCAAATAGTTCAGAGTCCCGCGTTTACGCGGCAAACCGCCAGCGAAGCGCGGCGGAAAAGCCGTCTAAAGACGGGACTCTGAACAAATTTAAAAGATTCTGCAACCTTGCTTGTGTCATTAAAAAATTTGTTGCGCCAAAGGTTGACATAGCAATTTATGTGACGAAATGTCATGATATTTCGGGTTGGTCTGCTGACGATGAAAACCGAAAACGAAATTATCAAAAATGCGGCGCGAATGTTGAATCTGCAAACGGCTTTGGAAGTTAAATACAAAAGCGGCGCGGCGGATTATGAATTAGCAATCGGCGCGGCAAAATTTACGGCGGAAATCAAAGGCGCGTTCAGCAACGCGAAACTCGGCGACGCGATGCTTGGGATGAAACGCGCCGCTGCTGCCGCGCCGTATCTGCTCGTTACCGAATATGTCACGCAGCCGCAAGCCGAAAAAATGCGCGAACTCGGCATTAATTTTCTCGATGCGGCGGGCAACGCTTTTCTCGACGCGCCGGGTTTGTTCGTTTTCATCAGCGGCAAAAAAGCGGAACGCCGCGCAGAAAAACCGATCAGCATTTTTCGTCCCGCCGGAATCAAACTGCTACTCGCGTTTCTGCTCAAACCGAATTTTGAAAACGCCGATTATCGAACGATTGCCAGAGAAACGAATGTTTCCTACACGACCGTCGGACGCATTTTGAGCGATCTGGAAAAAGGCGGTTATTTAATCAAACGCGGCGCGAACGAACGCTTTTTGACGAACAAAACCGAACTCGTCAAACGCTGGGTTTTCGCTTACAGCGAACAGTTTCGCCCGAAACTCGGCGCGGTCAGATACCGTTCGACAAGGCACGGCGGACGCTGGTGGACGGACGTTGACCTCAGCGAATACAAAGCCGTCTGGGGCGGCGAAACCGGCGGCGCGATTTTGACCAAACATCTCAAACCGCAGACGGCGACCGTCTACGCCGCTTCGACGCTGCCGAAATTACAGGCGAAATACGGACTCGTCCGGGACGAAAAAGGCGAAATCGAAATTTTGCGGAAATTCTGGACATTCGGCGAAGTCGGCAATGTCGCGCCGCCGCTCGTCGTCTACGCGGACTTGCTGGCGACGGCTGACGAACGCAATCTGGAAACGGCGCAGATCATCTATGACGAATATCTCTCTAAAAACGCGGAAGCCGATTCCTGAACACATTCGGGAAATTTTGAGCGCGGTTTTCGATGCGTCCGCCGGATTGGAAATCAAAGCGTTCGTCGTCGGGGCGGCGGCGCGTGACCTGATTTTTGAATACGTTTACGACGCGCAAATCAAACGCGCGACCGAAGACATTGATTTCGGCATCGCCGTCGAAAGCTGGACGCAATACGAACGTCTGAAAAACGCTCTGCTCGAAACGGATAAATTCGCCGACGACGTGAAAAACGCGCAGAGAATCTGGTGGAAGAAAAGCGGTGCGGAAATGAAGATTGATCTCGTCCCGTTCGGCGGTTTGGAATCACCCGCCGGACAGATCGCCTTCCCGCCCGAAGGCGATTTTGTAATGAATACGGTCGGTTTTGAAGAAGCGTTTGCAAATTCGATATTGTTGGAAACAGACGAGAATTTAACAGGTAGAATCGCTTCACTTGCCGGAATTGCACTGTTGAAATTTGTTGCTTATAACGACCGACCGCAAGCAAGACGGCGCGACGTGCAGGACATTTTGTTTATCGCCAAAAACTCTGGACGCGGGCAACGAAGATCGGCTTTATGATGAAACGGCTGACGCGGATTTGCTCGACGATGATTTCGATTATCAAATCAGCGGTGCGCGAATGCTCGGCAGAGACATCGCGCCGCTTTTGAACGAGGAAACCGCAAAGATAATTTCAAAACTGCTGGCGGAAGAAACGGACGGCGGAAGTTTGCAGAAATTCGCGGACATCATCGCCGCCGAAGAGTTGCGCGGCGACGACCGTTACGAAATTATTCTCGAAACCTTTCGGCAATTGAGAAAAGGCATTTGCGAGTAAGGCAAAAACGTCGAATTATTTCCAATGAATATTGCACAAATCACCGAAACGCTCGCAAAATTTTACGGCGAAGGCAATCACCGCGTTATTTTCTGGAACGACGCGGAAGGCGAGTTTCTGGAAAATATAGACGCGCTCGTTCCCGCCGATGTCGCGCTTTTGCGGGTTGATGAAACCGGCTCGCTCGCCGCAAAAATCCGTCTCGAAATCGAAGAACCGCAGCGCAAATTTCTCGTCTATGCACCGACCGCGCAGAGTGCGCCGGAAGCCGATTGGCTGCTCGACATACGGCTTTATTCAAAGACTTTCACGGCGGACGCGGCTTCGCTTTTGCTTAATGAACTGGGTTTGCAAACGCAGTCCTTACGCGAATATCTGGGAACGCGCAAACAGTTTTTCGCGGGCAAAGAACGTCTCCAAAAGCTGAAAAAATGGATTCAGCCGGAAGACACGGCGAAGGATTTGGACAAGAAAATGCTCGCCGTCACGGTTCGCGCCGATCAGCCGGAAACTTTTATTATTCTGCTCAAAATTTTCGGCGACTTTATCACCGAAGCGGAAAAAAGCGGGCGTGATTTGAGCGATTTCGAGCCGGAATTCTGGAAGGAGATTGTCAAATATAATCTAACCGAATACTTCTGGAGAACGGCGGCGGAAAATTTCGGTTACGCGGCGGAAAATCCGCGTTTATACGATTTGCTCGTTCATTTATTCGTCACCGATTTTGCACTTCACGTCCGCGACAATCTGCCGAACGCATTGCAAAGTCTCAAACTCGAAAACCGCGCCGGAGCCGTCAACGCCGCCGTTTTTCTCGCCAACTGGCGCACCAACACGGCACAGCAGGAAAATTACCGGAAAGCGTCGAATAGCATCGAACGCGAACTCGAAGCAAGCATCTGGATCGGAAGCGTGAAGGCAGAAAATCTGACCGAATGCGAAACTTTTGAAGCCGTCGAACGACGCATCATCGCCGATTTGCGCGACCGTCTGCTCGCGCCTTTGCCGGCGGACACGAACGAATGGCAGAACACGATTAACGCCAGACGCGACCGTTTCTGGTGTCGCGGCGCGGAAAATTCTTACGCCGCCGCGTATCACGCGCTTGCCGCCGCGCTCGACTTTTTCCGTCTGCGCGACAAATACGAAAAAGGCTTTAGTTTCCCGTCGGCGGCGGCGATTTTTGAGGCTTACTGCGCCGAGCTTTTCAAATTCGACCAATATTACCGGCGGTTTTGCGAAGCCGAAGATTTGACGCGGTTTGAAGGCTGGAACATTTTCAAGACGCTGACCGCCGAAATCGAAAAATCTTACGGCAACCGCTTTCTCGAAAACTTCGGGACGAGTTGGACGAACGCCGTCGAACACGAAAAACTTTTCGAGAATTGGCGCATCGGGAACGCGGCGAATCAGTATAATTTTTATCGAAAATTCGTCAAACCGCTCGCCGACGAATCAGCCGAACGCAAGATTTATGTGATTATCAGCGACGCTTTTCGCTACGAATGCGCCGAAGAACTAACGCGCGAACTCAACACCGAAGCGCGTAAAAACAAAAACGCGCTGCTCGAAGCGAATCTGTCGGCGATGCTCGGAGTGGTGCCGAGCTACACCGCGCTCGGAATGGCGGCGTTACTGCCGCACGAAAATCTCGATTACAAACCCGTCAATCCGAATGCCGACACGCTTTACGCCGACGACAATTCGACTGCCGGTTTAGCCAATCGCATCGCGGTTTTGAATAAACACAAAGGAACGGCGGCAAAGTTCGAGGAATTTATCAATTTGGGCAAAGACGGCGGGCGCGAATTTGTCCGCGATTTTCAGATTATTTACGTTTATCACAACGTCATAGACGCGAAAGGCGATTCGGCAGGCACAGAGAGCGAAACCTTCAGCGCGGCGCGGCAGGCGATTTCCGAACTGCGCGGCGCGGTCGGCTACATCGTCAACAGTCTTAACGGCAGTCAGATTTTAATCACCGCCGATCACGGTTTTTTGTTTCAGGAAAACGCGCCGGAAACGATTGACCGCAGCTCGCTCGATGTCAAATCGGGAACGGTTTTGAAGCGCAAAAAACGCTACGTTATCAATCCGCAGATTCCGCCGCAGGAAAACGCGTGGCACGGCAAAATCAAAAACACGGCGCGAATCTCCGGCGAGATGGAATTTTTGATTCCGAAAGGCGCAAACCGTTTTCATTTCGCGGGCGGCGCACGTTTCGTTCACGGCGGCGCGATGCCGCAGGAAATCTGCGTTCCCGTTATTTCGATCAAAAAACTGCGCGGACGCAGTGCCGAAAACATCTCCGTCAAGCGTGTCGGCGTGACGCTTCTGGGCAATCTAACGCGCATCGTCAACAACGTCCAGAAATTCGAGTTTATCCAGACCGAAGCCGTTTCCGAACGAACGCTGCCGCGCACTCTGCAATTTTCTCTGCGCGACGACCAGGGCGAAATTATCAGCAGCGAACAAACCGTCACCTTCGACAGTTCTTCAAATTCGATGGACGACCGCCGCAAAAATATTCAACTGACGCTGCGTGCCGG
>JAJAZE010000036.1 GCA_026785925.1 Pyrinomonadaceae bacterium | reverse complement strand
TTCTTTGAAACACGCAGGTAAAAACCTTGCAATTTCATTGCAAGAATTTATTACACTTTCTTTTCTTAGTCTGAAAAGAACAATCAAGTGAATTTTATTCGCGTTCCGATTTCAAAACCTCTGCACTTCCAGTGCAGAGTCATTTAGTTCAACTGCTGATTCGCATTTCACTTGCTCACTTTTCCGCCAGGAGTTTTTCGATTTCCCGGCGAATTTCTTCTTCGCGGCTCGCGCTCGAACCGGTTTCGATGTAGCGAATCATACCTTTGCGGTCAATTAAAACCGCCGTCGGAATTGCACCCGCGCCGTAGGTTAGTTGACTCTTGTTGTCTTTGGTGACGACAAAATCATACGGCAGGCGATTGGCTTTTCTAAAGCGTTTGAGAAATTCGATCTCTGCCGCATTATCAACCGAAAAACCTTCCGCCTCGCCTTGATAATCAGTCACGCCGAGAATTTCCAAGCCGTCTTTTTGAAAAGTTTGATGCCATTCGACGAGCGACGGAA
The DNA here is from genome assembly GCA_026785925.1 of Pyrinomonadaceae bacterium. Lineage (GTDB taxonomy): Bacteria > Acidobacteriota > Blastocatellia > Pyrinomonadales > Pyrinomonadaceae. The sequence goes on along the minus strand of JAJAZE010000036.1, from coordinate 6,102 downwards.
AAGCCTGAATGCACGGACCGCACCACGTCGCCCAGAAATCCAGCAGCACGACTTTGCCGCGCAAACCGGCGAAAGTGCGCGGCTGTCCGGGAAACCATTGGTCAATCGCGGCGAGTTCCGGCGCGAGTTCGCCCAGCAGTTTATAATGTTTTTCGCGTTTCTTAAAACGCCGCGCCACATCTTCCTGCAACTCCTTAATCGGAAAATCCTTGACGGCTTGCGCGAGCGCGGCGCGATACATTTCCAAACCGAGCGGCTTGCGATTGGTCGCAATCAGATATTTGATATTTTCATCAATCGCCGCGTAATAAAGGCTGGTCGAACCGACGAACGCGGCGGTTTTTCGCAAATCTTCGAGCGTCTTTTCAGCTTCCGGCTGTTTGCCGTCGTCGCGGTAAATTTCAAAAGCCGTCATTCCCGAATCGAGCAAATCGTCCAGACCGCGAGCGCGTGAAGTCGAGTCCTGAAACAAGGTTTTGAATCCGCGATAGGCTTCGTCGGCGTGGACGGCGGCTTTCAAATAGTTCTTTTCGTCACGATAATTTTTCGCCAGTTCGCTTTCCATCCGAGCGCGTTCGGTAAATTTTATCGGGTCGGTTTTCAGATATTCGGCAAGTCGCTTTTCGGCTTCATCGAAATTTTTTCGGCGAGCCGCGACGACGACGACGATTGACCGCGCCGTTTGCAGCTTCTCGACCGCCGGATTTTCCGAAGCGATATATTTTTGAAAAAATTCCGCCGCGTTGTCCTGATTTTCCGCCAGCCAGTTGAGCATTCCGGCGTAATAAAAATCTTCAGCCTTCAAGTTCGTGCGTGCCGCCAGCGCGGTCGCATATTTCGCAGCGAGTTGTTTTTGTTCTTTGATCGTGGCTTTGAATAGATTATCGCTGAACGGAATTTTCTTGCTCTCGAATTCGGCAAATTTCTTCTTAGCGTAAGAGTTCGCCTCGCCGAACATTTCCTGGGCGGTTAAATCAGTAAGCGGCGCATCGGCTCCCGCAGCAGTCGGAGTCGGCGCATTCGGACTGACGCGCCGCGACTGCGCGGACGTATTAACTGCCAAAGATAAAAGTATTGAAAGTATTGATAGAAAAATTAAAATTCGCATTGTTCACTTCACAACTAAAGTCAGCCGATTTCACCACCGACTAAACGGCTTTTGCCGTTTGAAAACGGCGTGGACCAAACGCTTTCAGATATTTTGATTCGATCTTGCCGACAATTTTATCCGCCATAATTTCCGCCGTGACGGGGGCGAGCAAAATTCCGTTGCGATAGTGCGCCGTCGCCGCAAAAAGATTTTCGATTTCGGGAAACGCGCCCAAAACCGGTAAACCGTCAGCCGCAAAAGGTCGCAAGCCCGCCCATTTGTCTGCAATACTTAAGTTGACCAGACTCGGCGCGATTTCCAAAGCCGTTTCGCGCAGAAATTCGGTTCCGCTCGCGGTCGTATTTTTATCGAACCCGACCTCTTCTACCGTCGCGCCGATTAAAATTCTCCCGTCGAGACGCGGCACGAGATAACCGCGCGGACTGTAAATCACGCGCTGAAAAAGTCGTTTGGCAGTTTGAAAACAAATCATTTGACCGCGCACCGGTTTGACCTGCGGCAGCGAAAAACCATCGGCTTTGATGAGCGATGTCCACGCGCCGGTCGCTAAAACAACGGTTTCCGCCGCGTAGGTCTGATTAGCCGTCGCCGCGCCGACTATTTTTCCGTTCTTAATTATAAGTCGTTCGACCGCCGCGTTTTCGATGATTTCAATTTGATTGAGCGCGGCGTATTTTTGCAGCGCGGCGAGCAGTTTTCGATTTTCAACCTGCCAATCGTTCGGAAAAAACAAAGCCTCGCGCACCTCCGGCGAAACGAACGGTTCGAGTTTTCGCACGTTTTCCGCGCTTAAATGCTCGACCGATAATTTTGCCGCTCGCTGCCAATCGAAGCGATGGCGGATTTCCCTTTCATCCGAATCGGTAAAAGCCAGATAAAGTGTGCCGCTTGTTTCGAGTTCGATGTCAACGCCCGTTTCGTCAAATAACTCGCGCGCAAAGTTCGGATAAAGTCTGTTTGAGTCGTGACAGAGATAAAAAAAGTCGTCCGCTTCGTTCGTTTCGGCTTGCGCGGCGAGCATTCCCGCCGCCGCGCCGGACGCTTCGCCGCCGGTGCGCCCGCGTTCTAAAATCGTGATTTGCCGAACGCCTTTTTTATGCAGTTGGCGGGCGATTGATAAGCCGATAACGCCACCGCCGATGATTAAAACTTCCGTCATTTGTCTTTTGCCGTCCGGCAAATTTAAGCTAAACTGATACTTCTTTATAAGAAAAGAAATCTTCGCCAAAGTCAAAGGAAACCGCATCTGAGCGATGAAAAGTCAGATTTGATTTTGAGCGACATTTCCAAACGATTTAGCGGCTAACAAATTAATAATGAGCAAACACACGATTACACTAATTCCGGGCGACGGCATCGGACCGGAAATCATCGCGGCGACCGTGAGAATCATCGAGGCGACGGGCGTTGACATCGAATGGGAAACGCAGATTATCGGGGCGCAGGCGTTGGAAAAATACGGCACGACGCTGCCGGACGTGGCGGTCGAATCAATCAGAAGAAATAAGGTTGCGCTCAAAGCACCTTTGACCACGCCGGTCGGCAAAGGTTTCACGTCGGTTAACGTCGGTTTGCGAAAAACTTTAGACCTTTACGCCAACGTCCGCCCGATTCGCGCCTTGCCGAATATCCCTTGTAAATATCCGAATCTCGATTTGGTCATCGTCCGCGAAAACACCGAAGATTTATACGCCGGACTCGAACACATCGTTATTCCGGGCGTGGTCGAAAGCATCAAGGTGATTACGGCGAAGGCTTCGACGCGCATTTCGCGCTATGCTTTTGAATTTGCCGTGCGCGAAAATCGTAAGAAAGTCACCGCCGTTCACAAAGCGAACATTATGAAATTGTCGGACGGGCTTTTTCTCGAATGTTTCTATGATGTAGCGAAGGAATTTCCCGAAATTATCGCCGATGATAAGATCATTGACAACTGCTGTATGCAGCTTGTAATGAATCCGCAGCAGTTCGACGTGATGGTGATGGAAAATCTTTACGGCGACATCGTTTCGGATTTGTGCGCCGGATTAATCGGCGGTTTAGGATTGGCTCCGGGCGCGAATATCGGCGAAATCGGCGCGGTTTTTGAAGCCGTTCACGGTTCCGCGCCCGACATCGCCGGACAAGGTATCGCTAATCCGACGGCGATTTTAATGTCTGGAATTCTGATGCTCAAATATATCGGTGAGCGCGAAGCGGCGGAGCGCATCGAAAAAGCGATGCTCGAAGTTTTCGCCGAAGGTGTCACGATTACCAAAGATTTAGGCGGCACGGCGAAAACGGCGGAGTTTGCCAACGCGATTATTGATAAATTGAAAAGTTAAATTTACAGGCTAAACAAGATATTCAGGATTAAAAGAAAACTTAATTTAGTTTGAGGTTGTCATCCTGTTTGTCCTGTCCATCCTGTTTGAAATGTATTTAGAATGGTTCAAGCAAGTATTTGGGAAAAGTCCGTTTCACACGGCGAGATTCTCAAAAATATCTGGAAAAATTTGGATTTGGGAACGCTGCAAAGACGGCATCCGTTTCACCAGCCGGTTTTTGCGACGATTTGCGACCGCGAACCGAGTCTGCGAACCGTAGTTTTGCGTCGCTTCTGGCGCAGACCGCCGATGCTGGCGTTTCACTCGCATCGAGGCTCGCCGAAGGTCAATCAAATCAAAGCTAATCCGAATGTCTACTGGCTGTTTTATCACCCGGAAGAAAAATTACAGGTGCGAATAAAAGGCATTGCGACGATTCACTCAGGCGACGAACTCGCCGAAGAACAATGGCAGTCAACCGAACTTTTCTCGCGCCGCTGTTACGTCGGCGCACCACCGACGCAGCCGAGCAAACGCCCGACTTCCGGCTTGCCCGAAGATTTAATCAACCGCGAACCGACCCGCGAAGAAAGCGAAGTCGGACGCGCCAACTTCGTCGTCGTCACTTCAACCGTCAAGGAAATTGATTGTCTGGAAACGAACGTGCGCGGACATCGCCGTTCGCTGTTCACCTGGTGTGAAACGGGCGAACTCGAAACGAAATGGCTCACGCCTTGATTTTGTGTTTATAAAAGTTTCGTAAATCCGGCTTGCTCGAAATGATGGTCTTGAGTAAATGCTTGTGAAATTTTCATTTCTCCCATCACGATAAAACTTATACAGTCAACAACGCTCCATTCTTTATCCGGGCGATTTTTGTAGAGTTTCAAACCGAGAGAAAACAATTCGGAACTCGCGGAGATGATTTCAACGTCGGTGGATTTTTGCAGACCTTCGATAAAAATTGCGGCTTTCACGCGAAAATCAGGCGCGGAGAGAGCATTGGCAAATTCGAGCAGAACGAACTCCGAAGTAACGAACTGATTTTTTTTTGCCGCAGATCGGCAAACACTTCCTTCGCCTTTTCGTGCAGCGAATCTCGCGTATTAACGAGCGCAATCCACGCGACCGAATCAACAAAATTTCTCGGCATAATCTATTTTCTCGGTTTGCCGTAAAGATAATGATCGTGCTGTTCGGCAAGGTCTTCGATTCCCGTATCAACCGCGCATTCGGCAATCAAATCTTCCAGCGACACCGCGCCGTTTGTCTTATCATACGCCGCTTCCCGCGCTTCACCAAGAAAAGTAATAATAACATCCTGCTCTTCCCGAAAATCCTTAACAGGTTCGAGCGGCAGCGCGACACCATTTTTATATTTTCCTCTGACTGAAATCATATCTTCATCTCAACTGAAATAATCTACCGTAAATCTTCGCACGTCTCTAATCATATTTTCGACATCTTCTTTTGTAAATCCACCTTGACCGTGCGCGGCTTTATTTCTTAAATCCGCTAATGCCGTAATTTGCTTTTGTTTGAGCAGGTTATATACATTTGCTTTTGCCAAATCAGCATTCATCGTATCAAGTTTCGGTTTTGCTGAAAGAGTTATTCCGTTTTTCACACAAAGTTTCCGTAAGCCGTCTTCCAAAACGCTTCCAGCGATAACTGCCGCCGCAGTAGAATAACCTTGAGTTAAAAGATGTTCGGATTGTTCGAGAAAATCATCTAAAACTTCTGCCTCAATTAAAGCGCGGGTGTCAAAAAGATAGCCGTTTTCGTAATCACCTTTAGCAGCTCTAATAACACTTACACATTCTCCAAAAAAGGGAGCAGAATGTGTTCTTTGCATATTTTGGGAGAATGTATTTTCAAACTGCTTGTAATAAATGCTTTTATCCTCAAATATCTTTTCCAGAAAACTAAGACAACTAACTTTCCATTGAATAGCTGCTTCACTTGCATATGAAAAAGAACCATTAGCATAATGCTTGGTTGATTTTGCAATTTCTTCACCTCGTTGAATTAGGTCTGAAAGTCTATCTATAATCTTTGGCTCTATATCCATATTTATTAACCTTCATTGACTTTCAAAACCGCAAGAAACGCTTCCTGCGGGATTTCGACGCGCCCGACTTTTTTCATTCGTTTTTTGCCTTCCTTTTGTTTTTCGAGCAGTTTGCGTTTTCTCGAAATGTCGCCGCCGTAGCATTTGGCGATGACGTTTTTGCCCATTGATTTGACCGTTTCACGGGCGATCACGCGGTTGCCGATGGCGGCTTGGATGGCGACTTCAAACATCTGGCGCGGGATCAGTTCTTTCATTTTGGCGGCGATTACTCTGCCTTTCTGGTCGGCGGTTTTGCGGTGCAGAATCAGGGCGAGCGCGTCAACCTGTTCGCCGGAAACTAAAATATCGAGTTTGACCAAATCGCTTTCGACGTAGCCGGACAGATGATAGTCCAAAGAGGCGTAACCTTTGGAAACGCTTTTTAATCTATCGTAAAAATCCAGCACGATTTCGTTGAGCGGGATTGAATAGACGAGCATCACGCGGTTTGAGGTGACGAATTCAAACTTTTTCTGGATGCCGCGTTTTTCTTCGAGGAGCGGCAGAATTCCGCCTAAAAAAGTGTCGTTGGTTAAAATCGTCGCTTCGATAAACGGTTCTTCGATTGTTAC
>JAJAZE010000035.1 GCA_026785925.1 Pyrinomonadaceae bacterium | reverse complement strand
TTTTGCTCGCCGATTGATATGAGTTTCAGCAGCGAAAAATCACGCGCACCGCGCAACCGCACCATCGAACTCAGCGCGGAAGAAATCGAAATTTACCGGTCGCGTCTGATTTTTTCGGTAACTGATACAGCCGATTTTCGCAACCAAACCATCTGCGGCGACGCTTTTGAAATTCTCGAAAAACTGCCCGCCAATAAGTTCGATTTGCTGTTTGCCGATCCGCCGTATAATTTGACGAAAAACTTCGGCGAAAACTCTTTCAAGCAAATCTCCGTCGCCGATTACGAAACGTGGCTCGACGCTTGGCTTTCCAAAACCGTTCGATTGTTAAAGCCGATGGCGACCGTTTATATTTGCGGCGATTGGCGTTCGTCTTCGGCGATTCAGCGCGTCGGGAGCAAGTATTTTCAGTTGCAAAACCGCATTACCTGGGAGCGCGAAAAAGGGCGCGGCGCGAATAAGAACTGGAAAAACAGTTCGGAAGACATTTGGTTTTTCACCGTCACGGACGATTATTTTTTCGATGCCGCCGCCGTTAAAATCAAGCGCAAAGTCGTCGCGCCATACACGGAAAACGGTGCGCCGAAAGATTGGGAAAAGTCGAAAAGCGGAAATTTTCGCCTGACCGCGCCCTCGAATTTGTGGACTGACTTGACCGTGCCGTTTTGGTCAATGCCCGAAAACACGGCGCATCCAACGCAGAAACCGGAAAAATTGCTGGCGAAAATCATTCTCGCTTCGACGCGGGAAAATGATTTGATTCTCGATCCGTTCGCCGGTTCGGGAACGACTGCCGTCGTCGCCAAAAAGTTAAATCGCGCGTTTGTTGGCATCGAAGCGGACGAGCATTTCTGTCTACTGGCGGAAAAACGTCTGGCTTTGGCGGAGACGAATCAAACGATTCAAGGATTTACCGACGGAATTTTTTGGGAGAGAAACAGTCGGGTGAGAAGTGAGAAGTGAGAAGTGAAAGGTGAAAGGTGAGAAGTGAGAAGTTTAGAGAAAATTTTAAGTAGGACGGACAGGATTTACCGGATAAGATGATCTTAAATCTCTGTGTTTTTCGCGGCTCGGTGGTGAAATAAAAATGAAAATCGCAACTTGGAACGTCAATTCAATCGCCGTTCGGCTCGAACAAGTTTTGAGATGGTTAAATGAAACGCGGACGGACGTTTTGTGTTTGCAGGAAACGAAATGCGTGGACGAGAAATTTCCGCTCGAGGCAATCAACGAATTCGGGTATCACGCGGTTTTTATCGGGCAAAAATCTTATAACGGCGTGGCGATTTTAGCGAACCGCGAAATCACGGATGTGCAGAAAGGTTTTCCCGACGACGAGGCGGACGCGCCGAAGCGTCTGATTGCCGGAACCGTCGGAAACATTCGCATCGTCAATACATATATTCCGAACGGCACGGAATTGTGGACAGACAAATTCACCTTTAAATTAGATTGGCTCCAGCGTCTGCGAAAGTTTTTCGATGCGACTTGCCCGCCGGATTCGGATGTTTTATTGTGCGGCGATTTTAACGTCGCACCCGACGAACGCGATGTTTGGAGCGTTCCGGCGTGGGAAGGCAAGCTGCATTTTTCCAAACCCGAACGCGCCGCGCTCGATTACGTCAAAAAATGGGGTTTTAATGATTTATACCGCGAAATCAATGGCGACGCGCGTAAATTTTCGTGGTGGAATTACCGCGAAGGCGCGTTTTTCAAAAACCAGGGCTTGCGGATTGACCACATTTGGACATCGAAGAGTTTGACGGGAAAAAGCGTCGGCTGTTGGATTGACGAAGAGCCGCGCCGTTGGGAGCGACCGAGCGACCACACGCCGGTGATTGCCGAATTTAGGGTTTAGAATTCAAGATCGAGTGACGAAATTTGTGAGCGAAAGCGTGGCAAAAAAAGCGGCGGGCGAATTTTCGGCGAGCGGTTTGGCGAAAACCGATGTCGATCTTATAGCAGCGTGTCGGCGCGGCGACGAGTCGGCGTGGAACGAACTCGTCGAACGCTATCAACGCTTGATTATCACCATTCCGCGCCGCGCCGGTCTTTCCGAAGAACAAGCCGCCGACATTTTGCAGGAAGTTTTTCTGACGCTGTTTGAAAAGCTCGACGAAATCGAGCAGCCCGATAAAATTCGCTCGTGGCTGGTAACGACCGCGAAATTTAAAACCTGGGGCGCGGTGCGCGGCGAGAAAAATCTTTACGCGCCTGCATCCGATGAAGAAATGGAAGCGGAAATGGCTAATCTGCCCGACGCTGCGCCGCTTGCCGACGCGCATTTGATCGAACTCGAACAGCAGCATTTAATCCGCACGGCTTTAAACGAATTGGAAGAACGCTGTCGAACGATTCTTTCGATGATTTATTTGCAGGACGCGGCGGCTTCATACGCGGAAGTTGCCAGAGCAACCGGGGTCGGCGAAACCAGCATCAGCCCTTTACGAGCCAGATGTTTGAAGAAGCTGGCGAACATTTTACAGAAATAATTTACTGAATCCGTCTTTTTTACGTCACGGTCGGCACTGTTGATGTGAGAGGCGGAAAAAATGAACTTAATGAGCAAAATAGGCGAACAGGAAATTAACCGAATAATTTATTTGATGGAAACCGATAAATCGTTCGACGCGCCGAAAGACGCGCTTCAGTGGTCAAAAAATATCTTTCTGACCCGCGCCGCCGCGCCGAAGAAATCTTTTGTCAAACAAATTCTCGCCGTTCTGCAAATGGATTTGTCACCGAACCGCGCCGCTTTCGGCGAGCGTTCCGCCACCGGCGCACTCGCCCGCCAGATGCTTTTTCAAACGGGCGAAAACAGCTTGGATTTGCGAATCAAGTCGGATGAAAACGGTTTCTCGCTGCGCGGGCAGATTCTCGGCGAAGGTTTTGCCAACTGCGTTGTCAAACTCGGCGACTTTGAAACGACGGCAAATGAACTCAGCGAATTCAAACTGGCAAACATTCCGGGCGGAAATTATAACTTAAGCGTCCACAGCGGCGAAAAGGAAATCGTCGTCCAAAATTTGGACTTGAAATAAACGGTAGAAAATATGTGAATGTTTTGGTCAACAATTGAACGACTAAAATTTGATAGCACAAGGCGGGCATTGCTCGCCTTTATTATTTA
>JAJAZE010000034.1 GCA_026785925.1 Pyrinomonadaceae bacterium | reverse complement strand
TGACGCTGACGCAGGAAGATTTTGACACTTTGCTCGGTTGGCTGTCCGCCGACCGGAACGAAGCGGGCATCTTATACGAAAAGATTCGGGAAGGTTTGATGCGTTTTTTTCGCTTTCGAGGCTGTGCCGATCCGCCGCTGCTCGCCGATGAAACAATCAATCGCGCTGCTTTAAAGGTCGCCAATTTCGATTCGTCGAAAAACGTCAAAGTTATCACATACTTTTACGGCTTCGCCACAAATGTCTTTTTGGAGTATTCGAGAGAGAGAAAAAGCCAACCAATCTCGCTGCCGTCCGAAGATTTTTCAGGCGAGCAGAGTCTGCTGGCGGCGGACGACGATTTGGCGGATGCCGAATTAGATTGTCTGGAAAAGTGCCTGTCGAAACTGCCGCGCGAAGACGTTGCGCTGATTATGCAGTATTACGGAAACGATAAAAACGAAAAATTTGAGCGGCGAAGAAGGCTGGCGGAGCATTTGAATTTGAAAATGCCCGCGCTCCACACCAAAGTTTTCCGCATCAGAAGCAGCCTGCGGGAGTGCGTTGAAAAATGCGTCGAGAAAAATAGTTTGTAAGAAAACGAAGGTTTTTTACATTACTAACCAGAGAGGTGTTTACGCAAGATAAAATGGAAACAGAAATTAGGGAAATCAAACGATATTTGCTGGGCGGTCTGACACCGCCGGAAATGGAAGCGATTGATTTGCAGATAATCGCCGATGAAAATACGGAAGAAAATCTTTTGTGGGCGGAAAGCGAGTTGATGGAAGATTATCTGGATGAAATGCTTTCGCTGCCTGAAGTTGCGCTGTTTGAGCAAAACTTTCTCGTTTCAATCGAGCGTCAAATTCAACTGAGACAGCTTTCTTTGGTAAAGAGCCACGCTCGCCAAGCGGCGATAACGAACGCTTCGGCAGAGGTTAGCGAAACGCCGCCGGAAAGTTTTCTGGAAAAACTGAAAAGAAACTTTTTGCTGAATTTGCGACCCGCGACCGCCGTTCTTGCGCTGGTGGTCGTCGGCTTGTTTGCGGCGGTATTTTATTTAACGACGGATAAACAAACTGTTTTGGAAAAAGAGTTTGCCATTATCAACCGGAAAGACTTGAGTGATTTAGCGGAACTTAAACCGTTCGCCGCGCTCAGTTTGACGATGGGCGTTTTTCGAGACTCCGGCGATCTGCGCCGATTGGCGGCATCTCAACTGACCGAAAAAGTTTTGTTTCGCTTGGCTTTGCCGGTTCAATCCACAGCACCGGACAAATTTAAAGCCGAACTCGTCGCCGACGGAAAAATCGTTTTCACCCAATACCAAATACCGTTTTACAGCAATCCGAGCGGGCGCGAAGTTCGTTTGCTGCTGCCTTCGACCGAATTAAAAAAGGGAACTTATCAAATCAGATTGGCGAATGAAAGCGCGAAAGACTCAATTTTGACTTACAGTTTTGCGATTGAGTAACTTGAAGCGGCGATAAACCATAAATGCTGTCAGCGCGAACGGAAAAATCAAAAACCCGTAAAATCGGTTATCAGAATCGGCGGCGAGCTTCGGCACGTTTCGGAAATCGCCCTCGACGGTAAAAGCCGCCCAGTAAAACGGCGATTGATACTGCGGATTTTGCCGCAGACTGATTTGCGCCCGCCGCATCGCTTCGGATGTCGTCGTGTTTCCCGAAACCAATTCCCGATAAAAGTTTTTCATCAATTCCTGCGCGGCGTAATCGTCAACTTTCCAAAGGCTGGAGACGACCGATTTTGCGCCGACCTGCAAAAATGCGTTCTTTAAACTCAGCAACCCTTCGCCTTTGACTTCTTTGCCGATGCCCGTGCTGCACGCGCTCAAAACCACCGCGTCGGCTGACAAATTCATTTCGTAAATATCGTGCAGACGGACGACTCCGTTGCGCGGCTGCCCGTTTTCGTCAACCTGCGACAGCACGATGCCGGAAAGTTCGGGACGCTCTTCGTTGACCAAACCGTGCGTGGCGAAATGAATGATTTTATAATCGGCAAGCGAAGCGTCCAAAGCATTTTCGCGGGTCGCCGCCGCGCCGTCGAGCGTCGTTGATTCGGACGCGCCGACAATCTGCACAATCGCGTCGGCTTCCTCTTTTGAAGCATTCAGTCGCACGAGCGACGTTAAAGATTCGGCGAAACGAAAATTTTCCGCGGGCAGCAAACTGTCTGCGGGGCGAGTTTCATTGACAGTTTGGTCAGTCGTCATTCGCGCGTCCTGGCTGGAAAAAATCGGGTCGGAAAAGACGAGCAGATTTTTCGGCGCGGCAAAAGACTTTTGACCGTTTCGCATTAAAAGCGCGAGCGTCGCCGCCGACGGTTCATAAATCGTTTCGTTGGTCAGCAAAATCGGCGTGTTATCGGGCGAATCGGGAAACGGCAGCGCGGCAATCGGGAAGTAATGAAGTTTTCCGTCCGGCACGATTATCAAGCGTTTATCCTTAATTTTATCGGCGACCTGTCCGAGCAGTTCGCGGCTGAAAATCTGCGATTCACGGGCAAATTCAGTTTCGGCGGCGGCGATTCGCGCCTGATAATCTTCGATGGATTCGTCTTTCAGCATCCCGCGCGAGTCGAGCAATTTCCGCAAATTCTCGATGCGCGATTCGATCTGCTCACGCGGCGGCAAAATATAACTCTCGACAAAGTTTTTGCCGACCAGCCAAAGATAACTCGCGTCAGCACCGAATGAAAATTCTAAAAGCAGCGAATTTTCGTCCAAAACATCGCGCTGAAATGCGCCGACATCAAACGGCGCGGGATTTTTAATCGCCGAATAAAGCGGACTGTTCTGCTTCAAATCGGCTTTGATATTTTCCAATTCGTTATTCAGATCGTTGATTTCATAGTCAAGTTTATCGGTCTCGCCCTTTTCGGTATTGCCGCTCAGAAGGGCGGTCAGTTTGTCGCTTTTAGCATTTAACAAAACGAGAATCTCCTTCTCGCGCTTGACGATTTCCGGCGGTGCGTCCTTAGTAAAGTCGGCTTCGGCGAGCGCAAGATTTTCCAGCATCGAACGCGCCCTCGATCTCTCCGCTGCCTGCAATGCCTCAATTGCGTAATTTTCGTTTGGCGACGCGGCGTGCATTTTCATCAGCAGATTAATGTAAAGTTCGTAACGCTCGTAAATTTCCGAGAAAAAATCTCTTCTGAGTTTCAAGTTTGCCGTTTCACTGTTAGACAATTCGGTTAGTTTGATAGACTGTCTTATGTTTTCGACGGCAGAATCCAAATTGTTTTGAATGAGGTTGAGTCGAGCTAAATAAAAATGGTTTCGAGCTTGAGTAAATTTGCTATGAATATCCTGATTTATTTTCAATGCAGAAGAGTAATTTTTTTTGGCTTCAAAATAATTTTTTCTATTTTCATAAACTAAACCAAGTTTTTCTCGGACTTCGGCAATGCGATACTGAACTCCCAGCTTTTGATAGTAAAGAAGAGCCTTGCTTAGGTTTTTTTCGGCTTCGGAGTATTCTTGAATTTTCAGACTGACTTCTCCCATTCTAAGATTCACAAGAGCTAGAGGCATCGCATCACCTGATTTTTCGGAAATTGCTTTAGACTGTCTGAAATACTGTAAAGCCTCGTTTAACCTATTTTGAAGAACGCAAATTTGACCTAGGACGCTGAGCGTTTCAGATTGTCCTTCGATATTGTTAGCTTTTACAAACACGCTGAATGAAGTTTGGAAAAGTTTTTGAGCCTCGTCTAAATCATTATAGGATTCGTAATAATGACCTAACCGGTTATACATAACTGCTTTGTCAAACAAATCGAGTTCGGGTGTGAAGAGTTTCTTCGCTTCTAAAAGTGCTCTTAGGGAATTCTCAGATTCTCCCATTCTTTGGAAAGCATCTCCAAGAGCGATTAAGGCAAGAACCTGACTTCGCACGTTTCCCGAGTTTTTGGAAATCGCAATCGCGTCCAAAGCAGTATCGCGTCCACGGATTCTATCGTTGTTAATAATATAGCTGTAAGCCAAATCAATAAGAATTTCTGTTTCCGACTTTGTATCACCGATCTGACGAAATAGTTTTAAGGCTTTTTCCTGCTGCCGAAGCATATCCTGAAATTTTCTTCGACCGTAATAATAAAAACCTGATGAGGCAAAGGCGAATGCTAACTGTTGTGGCTTGCCGGACTTTTCAGCAGCCGTCAGAGATTTTTGATGATAGATGCTGCTTTGAGCATTGTTCCCAAGTCTTTCCAGAACAATCGTAAATAAACTGAACGTGTCTGCTGTGCCTTCCAGATTATTTTGGTGTTGCTCAAGTCGGAGGGCTTTTTCCAATAAAGGTATGGCGGAGTTCTCTTCGGATAGCTGCAATTTTAATTTGACCGCTTCTCTGAGGCATCGCGCACTGTTTGTTGAGTTGCGTGAGATTTCCCAGTAGTCGGCTGATTCCTGGTATATTTTCAACGCTTGTCTGACTGAATCTTCCTGCCATAGAAAAGCTAATTCTTTCGCTTTTTCTTCGCTTTGTGTAACATTCGCTTCTGAGATGTTTAAAGCCTTTGCCTGAACCGAAAACAAAGAATAGCTGCATAAAAAGAAGGCAGCTATTCTCTTCAATTTTCTGAGATCAAACATAGCGGGTGAAACAATCATCTTTTTTTAATATCGTGATAAACGGGATGATTTCGGAAACGGCGGAAGTATTTATAAAAGGAATCGCTGTCTCCTTTTGCCGTTTCCGCTTTGGCGGTTTCGGCTCGCGCAGTTTCGGCTCGCGCGGTCTCGGCTTTGTTGGCGGAATCAACCTCGAAAATCCAATCACCGTAACTCTCAGAGCCTGGGTCTCCGAGTCTGGGTTGACTTTTGGCTCTTAAAGTTCGTTTGGCATATCTTTCAATAAACTTTAACCAACCGCTGTTTTTGGAAAATTTAAGTTCATTATAATTATGGTAAACCATATTGTAAGCTAGTAAAGTCCAGGGAAAAAAGATCGAAACACCCTCGGAAAACTGGTATTCCGGTCCGCTTAACCGCTTGTATTTGAGGTATTTGTTCAGAGTGGTTTCGACTTCACCGCAGGCGGATTTAATCGAGTTCAAATTGTTCTTGAGAGTTCCGGCGATACCGTTGTTATCAACCGGAGTTACTCCCGCCACAAGTTCTAACTCTTTTTGTTTTAAATCACAACCAGCCGAGAGATTTTTGACAAAATCCAGAACATCAACAGCCTGCTCGTGCAAAAAACTTTGCGAAAAATAATGAGTGTCGTGAATCAGGTTTTTGATGCTTTCCCGAATAACCGCGTTTTTCTCCTGCGCCGGATCGTTCTTCGGCAGTATCGTTTCGTCGAGAATGCGGTTAAATGTCTCGCCTAATTTGTTGATTGATTTGCGAAGACTAAAAATTTCCTCTAAATCTACACAACTCAAGCACATTGAACGCCCGCCGGCATTGTAATTGTAGCTGTATGTTATTTGATTTCTAACAATCGAATTTGCAAATTCTTCCGGCGTTAGCTTGCCATTGCTTTCAATCAATTCGCTCAGGATACTTTCATAATTCCAGCCGTCGGTCGGAGAATAGCCTTGCGAAGCAACCATATATTTGGCAGCATCCTTTAATTCGCACCCCACTTCGAGCATTCCCATCATACAACTGTCGAATCCGATAAGATCGAATTTAGGCTTTCCGCCGACATATTTTGTGTTATTACCGATGGCTTTCTTCGCCGTGTTGAGAATATCGCTCAAATAAGGAAGTGCGATTCGTGAGTCGGGATTACTATCGTAGAACATCGTTTTTCCCAAAAAATTGTCGCTGTGACCGGACATAATCAGAGCATAATTCTCAGCCCCGAATTTTTTGACGTGAGTTGTAACAAAATCAATTATATACGCAGTATCGTTGTTGCTTACGCTTCTGTTTCCATTACCGCGTCTTCCGTTTTGTTCCGTCTCGACGACAGATTCGCCGAGTTCTTTCGATGAATTTTGATTGGTAAAATGATATGTCTGAATCGGAACGGTTGGGTAGCCACTGTCATAAATCGCTACCAGATTAATATAATCGTCGGAATTCTGATATTTCATTGCATTTCGCATTCCGATCAGCGACCAAATCATATCTTCGCTTAGATTGTTATCTCCCGCCAAATAAACCATAATCGTCCATTTTTTCATTGTTCGTTTTTCTCCTCAAATGTAATTCAGATAAAGCCTTTTTCGGTTAACGTAGAAATTACGAAAAACAATTTCCACTTGTATATGATATTTTCGGGCGTTTTATTACAGAAAAATTCGGATTTCAGAGATTGTTAACGTAAGCGACACTTCCGCAGATGCCGGAGGCGAGATTTTTAACAAGCGCGGAAACCGAAAGCCCGAACCTCGCGCCTCTTTTTTCCGAGGCGGTTTGCGAACTCGATTCGAGTGCGGCACTTTTGCGGAATCGGAGTCGCATTATCTCAGTAAGAAACGCAGACCGAGAACGGAAAGGTTTTCATATTTTGGAGTTTTCGGTTTCCAAAGGTTTTAAGAACGAATGTATAATGCCTGAAAACTCTTTTCCAGTCAACATACTTTTTCTAATGCCAAAACGCACAGATATTCATAAAATACTAATCATCGGTTCGGGTCCCATCGTCATCGGGCAGGCTTGCGAGTTCGACTATTCGGGAACGCAGGCGTGTCGCTCTTTAAAAGACGAAGGTTTTGAAGTTATTCTCGTCAATTCCAATCCGGCGACGATTATGACCGACCCGGAAATCGCCGATAAAACTTACGTCGAACCGCTGACGCTCGAAACGGTTTCGGCGATTATCGAACGGGAAAAACCCGACGCGCTGCTGCCGACGGTTGGCGGACAAACTGCGCTTAATCTGTCAGTAGAATTATACGAAAAAGGAATTCTCGATAAATTCGGCGTGAAGTTAATCGGCGCGAATATCAATTCGATAAAAGTCGGTGAAGACCGCTAGCTTTTCAAACAGGCGATGGAC
>JAJAZE010000033.1 GCA_026785925.1 Pyrinomonadaceae bacterium | reverse complement strand
TTTTTCGTATGGCGGGTTAAATTTTATATCGAGAAAACGCAAAATTTCCGCCGTGAATTTCTCCACGTCCGCAATCGAATAACGATAAAGTTCGTCAAACGAATTCACGCCGACTTGCCGCATAAATTTTGTTAATTGAGCGCGTTCGATAACTTCGGCGGTCGGTGTCCACGCGATTGGCTGATGTTCCAGAAGATTAGTGTCGTTCATAATTCAAAACTCAGAGAAAGTTATTGAACAATATAATACACGCTTGCTATGATTATACTCAGGTATGACTGCTGAAGTTTGCGGAGGTTTTCTGTATGAAAAGAACTTTTAAAGAAAGAATTGATAAGGCTCGTGAAGCATTTTTTGAAGATGGAAGTTTTTCGCCGGGTAAAGTCGCCGTCAGAGAAAATGATTTTAATTTGCAAAACCGGCACGGCGACGACACAAAGCGCGAGTCATTTGATTTTTGGGCGTTTGCCAAACATTTTCTCTTTTTTCTGCCGGGCGTTTCGCTGCTGTTTTTCGTCACGCTGGTTTTGACTGATTTTGTGATTTTCCAAAATGAAGGTGTCAGGAATGTCGGATTTGCTTTCTTTTGGTTGATTTTGGGCGCGTTTATGACGATGTTCGGCATCGGGAAACTGGCGAAGTTAAAGTATTTGAATGTCGTCGCTTCGGTTCTGCTCACTTCTTTCGTCATCGCGCTGTCATTTTTCTTTGTGCCGGATGCATTACAGGGCAAATTTTTCGGCAGTTATTCACTTTATTTTTTGCCGCTCGTCGCCTTCGTCGGTTTTCTGGCGAAGAAACGGACTGACCGAAAGGACGCGGAGCTTTTGTAATACGTCGGGCGGCGTTTTATAAATCTCCGAGCCTTCGTGTAAAATTTCCGCGAAGGCTTTTTTCTTTTTTCAAAATCTATGAGCGAAAAACCCTGCGAAATCAAACTTCCCAACAATTTATTTCAAGGCGAAACGGCAATTATCACCGGCGCGAGTCGCGGTGTTGGACGTGCCACAGCGTTGCGATTAGCGGAATCGGGCGCGAACGTCGTCGTTAATTATTTGAACGCGGAAGACAAAGCAAATAACGTCGTCGAGTTGTGCAAAGAACTCGGCGTTGACGCGATTGCGGTGCAGGGCGACGTTTCCGTTTGGCAGGACGCACATAATCTGGCGCAAAAAACTTTGGAGAAGTTCGGGCGGATTGATTTGCTGGTTTTGAACGCCGGAATTTGGGAAGGCGCGCCGATTGAAGAAATGTCGGAAGAGTTGTGGAACAAGGTTTTGAACACCAATCTGAAAGCGGCGTGGGCGATGACTAAAGCCTGCGTTCCGGCGATGAAAAAACAGCCGAGCGGCGCAATCGTCCTGGTTTCTTCAACCGCCGGACAGCGCGGCGAAGCCAATTACTCGAATTACGCGGCATCGAAAGGCGGGCAGATTTCTTTTACCAAAGCTCTCGCGTCGGAACTCTGCCCGAAAATTCGCGTCAACTGCGTCGCGCCCGGCTGGATCGAAACGGCGATGGTGCGCCCGGTTTTTGAAGACGCGGCTTATAAACAATCGGTGATAAATTCGATTCCGCTCAATAGAATGGCGACGACCGACGACGTGGCACTTTCGATTTGTTTTCTGCTGTCCGATTGGTCGCGGCATATTACGGGCGAAATTCTCAATATCAACGGCGGCGCGGTGCTTTGCGGCTGAAACCGGTTATCAGTTATCAGTTATCATAATTAAACTGATAACTGATAACTGATAACCGATAACTGAAAAAGATGAAAGTTAAAGATGCGATGAAGACGGATGTAGCGTTCTGTTTGACTGATGACAGTTTGATGAAGGCTGCCGACACGATGCGGATGCGTGATTGCGGCGTGGTTCCGATTGTTGACGACGCGCGGAAAGCGGTCGGAATGTTGACTGACCGCGATATTTGTCTGGCGATAGCGGCACGCAATCGGAAAGCGTCGGATGTAAAAACTTCGGAGTTGATAAAAGGCAAAATAATCGCGTGTTTCGCCGATGATGATTTGGAAAGCGCATTGCGGAAGATGCGAAAATATCGCGTTAAACGGCTGGCGGTCGTTGACACGGACAATGTTCTGGTCGGTATCTGCTCAATCGCCGACGCTTTGCTTGCTGTCGGCAAAGATAAGAAATTAAAAAAGAAAATTTATACGACCATCAAATCAATCGTCCAGCCAAGCCCGATTGTGCTGCGGGAAATCGGCAGCGGCGACGGCACTCCCGACACCGACGCGCTGATTGCCGCGTCCAAAAGTCGAGCGGAACAAACTTCTGATAATTTATGAAAACTCTCTACCTTCTGCGTCACGCGAAATCCGGTTGGGACAACGCCGACTTATCCGATTATGAACGTCCTTTAAATAAACGCGGACGCGAAGCCGCGCCGCTCGTGGGCGGCGTGATGCGCGAAAAAGGTTTTATACCCGAACTGATATTGAGTTCGCCCGCTGAAAGAGCCATTCAAACCGCGATTCTTATCAAGCAGACGGCGCGGCTTGATGGCAAAATTAAATTTAACGACGGCATTTACGAAGCCAGTCCTGCCCGGCTTTTAGAAATAATCGGCGCACTGGACGAAAAAATTGCTTCGGTGCTGCTCGTCGGTCATAATCCCGGACTCGAAGGCTTGATCCGCGCTTTAACCGGCGAGCTTCATTCAATGCCGACCGCCGCGCTCGCCGTTATTGACCTCGAAACCGATGGTTGGAACGACATCATTTCTTCGACCAACCGCTTGCGAACGCTGATTCGCCCGAAGGAAATAAGCACCTAAGTAAAAGAAGTTAAATAAAGTTACCCCTTTAGAATAATTTGCATCAAACCGGAATGAGGAAACCAAAAAGTTATTATGCGGATGATTTTTTAGAAAAGCAATTAAGTTATTATGCGAGTTTGCCGGAAAAACAGAGGCGGCATTTTCTAGCGATGGAATTTGAACGCTTGGGAGTTGGGAGCCAACGCTATATCGCTCGTGTTTTTGGAGCGGC
>JAJAZE010000032.1 GCA_026785925.1 Pyrinomonadaceae bacterium | reverse complement strand
GACGGCGCGGCAAAAATTATCGTCGCCGATACGGATTGTGAGAACGCGCAGAAAGTCGCTGAATCGGTTGGCGGCAAGGCGTTCGCCCTTGATGTGAGCGACGAAACGCAAGTTAAAAATGTCGTCAGGGAAATTTTAGAACAGTTCGGGCGCGTTGATTTCGTTTGTTCAAACGCGGGCATCGGCGGCGCGGACGGGAATTTGGAAGTTTCAAACGAAGTTTGGCAGAAGATTTACGAAATCAATGTTTTGTCGCACGTTTATCTGGCGCGGGCGATCTTCCCGGCGATGATTGAAAACGGCGGCGGAACTTTTTTAATCACGGCTTCGGCAGCGGGACTTCTGACGCATCCGACTGCCGCGCCCTACGCCGTCAGCAAACACGCGGCGGTTGCGCTGGCGGAAAATCTGGCGATTGAGTTTGCGGAAAAAGGAATTTACGTTTCGTGTTTGTGTCCGCAGGGCGTGAAAACGAATTTGATTGCGAGCGCGGACGGTGAGCCGGAAAACTTTTTGATGGCGGAAGCAATTACGGTTGAAGCCTGCGCCGATGCCGTGATTAAAGCGTTGGAAACAGAGACTTTTTTTATTTTGCCGCACCCGGAAGTAGCGGGTTATATCGTTAATAAAGCGGAAAACTATGACCGCTGGCTGCACAGTCTGCGGAAAATTCGGGCGGCGGTTTTGACGGCGAACGATGTTTGAATGAAGATGACGAAATCAAATGAGGCTTTTGGATTGATAGCGTTCGGGATAATGAAATAATGTTCACTATCCCGAACAAAATTTAGTTTGCGGTTGTTATTTCTTTTTTCTTTTGGCGGCTGCGTTAAAATAAGCAACAAAACTACAAATTAAAAAGAGGAAAAAATATGGCAAAAATAATTTCGCCGAAAGTAGAATTCGGCGGTTTGGTGAAACAATTAAAGGAAATCGCACCGGAGATTTTTGACGGAGACGGAAATTTTTTGAATTTGGCGGAAGGTGAATGGAAATTCGCCGGAACGCCGAAGGAATTTAATTCGCCGATTGACGGCTCCTTGCTTGGCGCACTGCCGATGTTGGACAAAAAGACGGCGTTGAAAGCCGTCGAATTTGCGGGCGCGGAATTTCGCAACTGGTCGAAAACCGATTTGGACGAGCGCAAGCG
The DNA here is from genome assembly GCA_026785925.1 of Pyrinomonadaceae bacterium. Taxonomy (GTDB): domain Bacteria; phylum Acidobacteriota; class Blastocatellia; order Pyrinomonadales; family Pyrinomonadaceae. The sequence goes on along the minus strand of JAJAZE010000032.1, from coordinate 3,661 downwards.
GCGCGTTTCGGAATGTTTGGATTTGCTGCAAACGCACGTTGACTTGATTGCGAAACTGCTGATGTGGGAAATCGGGAAAACCTACAAACTTGCCTTTACCGATATTGATCGGGCGATTGACGGCGTGCGATGGTATGTCGAAAACATCGAAACGATGCTGGCAAAACGCACGCCTTTGGGTTTGATTTCCAATATCGCGTCGTGGAATTATCCGATGTCGGTTTTGATGCACGCGGTTCTAACGCAGTGTTTAGCGGGCAATTCGGTGATTGCCAAAACGCCGACCGACGGCGGATTTATTTCACTGAGTCTGACGTTTGCGCTGGCGCGGCGGTGCGGTTTGCCGGTCAGTTTAGTGTCGGGTTCGGGCGGCGAATTGAGCGAGGTTTTGGTGCGAAACGAGCATATTGATTGCCTTTCGTTCGTCGGCGGGCGCGACAGCGGGCGCAATATCGCGGCGCAATTGGTTGATAAAAACAAGCGTTATATGTTGGAGATGGAAGGTGTCAATACTTACGGCATCTGGGATTTTTCCGATTGGGAAGCGTTGGCGAAACAGTTGAAAAAAGGTTTTGATTACGGCAAACAAAGATGCACGGCTTACGTTCGTTTCGTCGTTCAGCGCGATTTGTTTCCGCAGTTTCTCGACACGCATTTGAGCGTTTTGAACAGTTTGAAAATCGGCAATCCGACGCTGGTTGATAAAAAAGACGACGAACTGCCGGAACTCGATTTCGGTCCGGTGATTAAATCGGGACAGGTTAAAGAATTGAACGGTTTATTTGAAAACGCTCTGAAAACGGGCGCGACACCGCTTTATGACGGTCAATTGAATAGCGCAAATTTTTTGCCGAAACAGGATAAATCGGCATACTTCGCGCCGAAATCGCTGGTCAACTTGCCGCGTCAGGCGAATCTTTATTTCCGCGAACCGTTCGGTCCGATTGATTCGATTGTGCTGGTTGACCGCGTGGAAGAATTGGTCGGCGAAATGAATATCTCGAACGGAGCCTTGGTCGCGGCAATCGCGTCGGACGACGAAAAGTTTGCGCTTCGGACGGCGAAAGAGATTCGCGCCTTTAAAGTCGGAATCAACAAAATGCGTTCGCGCGGCGATAACGAAGAAGTTTTCGGCGGCATCGGCGAATCGTGGAAAGGCTGCTTCGTCGGCGGAAAACTGCTTATCGAAGCGGTGACGAACAGCACGAACGGCGAACCGGTGCGCGGTAATTTCGGCGACCACACGCTTTTGCCGGAAGCGAGATGAAGATGATTTAGCCACGAACAAACACGAAAGGGACACGAAAAAGGATCAGAGTAAGACAATCTAACCGCCGATGAACACAGATAAACGCAGATTTTTAAGGCGAAAACGAATCAAGCCGAGTTAGGTTTACCGAGTTTTTATCGGCGTTTATCCGCGTCAATCGGCGATTAATTATTTTTATTTTCGTGTTCTTTCGTGTTTGTTCGTGGCTAAAAAAATCAAGGAGAATTGTGAACAAACGAACATTGGGCAAGAATTTGAAAGTTTCAGCCGTCGGACTCGGCTGTATGGGAATGTCGGAATTCTACGGCGCGGCGAATGAGCGCGACGATGCCGAATCAATTAAGACGATTCATCGCGCACTGGAAATCGGCGTGAATTTTCTCGACACGGCGGATATGTTTATGAATTTAAAAACTGCATTTTATCCTGCTCATCCTGTTCATCCTGTCAAATTCTAATTTTATGAAAGAATACCTCGAACCGACCGAGTTTTTAGATTTTGACCAACCGGAAGTGCGCGAATTTGCGCGGCGAAACTCCGAAGCCGACAAAACCGCTGCGGAAAATGCCGTGTCGCTTTATTACGCCGTGCGCGATGGTTTCACCTATAACCCATATAATTTGGATTTGCGGCGCGAAGGGTTAAAGGCGAGCAATTTGGTCGGGCGCAAAAGCGGTTACTGTATCGAAAAAGCGATTTTGTTGGCGGCTGCGGCGCGATCCGTCGGCATTCCGAGTCGTCTGAGTTTTTACAACGTCAAAAACCATATTGCGACTGAAAGAATCGAAAAAATTCTCGGCACGAACGTGCTGGTTTTTCACGGCGCGGCGGAAATGTTTCTGGATGGGAAATGGCTGAAAACGACACCGGCTTTTAATAAAAGATTGTGCGAAAAATTGAACGTCGCGCCGCTCGAATTTAACGGCACGGCTGATTCGATTTTTCAGCAATACGATGAATCGGGCGCGGTTTTTATGGATTATCTGCACGAATACGGCGACTTTGCGGATTTTCCATACGAACTCGCTTTGGGCGAAATGTGGCGGCACTATCCGCACATTTTCGAGAGCGAGAAATATACGAAAGTGCCGTTGGTTTACGAATTGAGAAGTTAAAAAACCAAAGAAATTTAGCCACAGAGGACACAGAGTTCACAGAGAGAAGAATTATCAGAAAGTGAAAAATCTGAATGAAGATGAACACACTGAAAATTAATAGGGCGAAATTACGGAAAAATCTCTGTGAACTCTGTGAACTCTGTGGCTAAAATTTCTTAAAAATTCTGCGGCTAAAATTTCTAAAAAATTATGAGTGAAAAAATAAAAGCATTTGCGGCGCACGAGCCGAAAGGGAAGTTTGAGCCGTTTGAGTTTGAAGCGGGCGAACTTGGGAAAGAAGAAGTCGAAATCAAAGTCGCGTTCAGCGGCGTTTGTCATTCGGATTTGTCAATGCTCAATAACGAGTGGCGAATGACGGAATATCCGTTCGTCGGCGGACACGAAGCGGTCGGGCAAATTACGGCAGTCGGCGAAAACGTCAAACAAGTCAAAGTCGGCGATACGGTCGGTTTGGGCTGGAACGCCGAAACCTGCGGACACTGCGAAAATTGTTTGTCGGGTTTTCAAATCAACTGCCCGAAACTGGTCGGAACCATCGTTGGCAGACACGGCGGATTTGCCGATAAAGTCCGCTGTCATTGGCAATGGGCGATCAAATTGCCCAACGGTTTGGATGCGTCGAAAGCGGGACCGCTGTTTTGCGGCGGCATCACGGTTTTTAATCCGTTCGTGCAGCTCGACATCAAACCGACGGATCGAGTCGGTGTCATCGGCATCGGCGGTTTGGGACATCTGGCACTGCAATTCGCCGACAAATGGGGCTGCGAGGTAACGGCGTTCACGTCGGATTTATCGAAGACCGACGAGTTGAAAAATCTGGGCGCGGATTACGTCGTTAATTCACGCGATTCGGGAGAATTAAAGAAACTGCGCGGCAGATTCGATCTGATTTTATCAACCGTCAACGTCGCGCTCGAATGGAATCGGTATCTCGAAGCACTCGCCCCGAAAGGCAAACTGCATTTGGTGGGCGCGACTTTGGAACCGATTCCGGTCGTCTCGTTTCAATTGATGGGTGGGCAGAAATCAATTTCTTCGACGGCAACGGGCAGCCCGACGGTGGTGGCGAAAATGCTCGAATTCTGCGCCCGGCACAATATCGAAACGGTCACGGAAAATTATAAAATGTCGCAGATCAATCAGGCATTCGCGCATCTGGAAAGCGGAAAGGTAAGGTATCGAATCGTTTTGGAAAACGATTTTTGATAAGGTAATGTATAAATATGAATGACGAAAAAATCGTGCTGATGGCACGTTTGAAAGTAAAAAAGG
>JAJAZE010000031.1 GCA_026785925.1 Pyrinomonadaceae bacterium | reverse complement strand
GATTGTTTTTGCGACGGCGGCGGCATTGGTCGGAATTTCGGTGGCGGCGAGCGGTTCGGTCGGTTACGTCGGCTTGATTGTGCCGCATCTGGTGCGGCTCTCGGTCGGCAGCGACAACCGTTTCGTGATTCCATTTTCGGCGTTGGCGGGCGCGATTTTCGTCGTGCTGGCGGACACGATTGCGCGGACGGCGATTGCGCCGCGCGAATTGCCGGTCGGCGCAATCACCGCGCTCATCGGTGCGCCGTTGTTTATATATTTATTGAAAAGAAATTAGCCGCGAATTGCACGAATAACACGAATGAAAATCAAAAAATAATTCGTGTTATTCGTGTAATTCGTGGCAAAAATTAAATGCTCAAGGTTCAAAAGATTTCAATCAATTACGGCGTTTGCGCGGTCGTGCAGGACGTTTCCTTCGCGCTTAAAGCGGGAAAAATCGTTGCGCTGCTCGGCGCGAACGGCGCGGGGAAAACGACTTTGCTCAAATCATTAAACGGCGCGTTGCCGTCGAGCGCGGGCGAAATCAGGCTTGACGGGAAATTGATTGAAAATTATTCGCGGCGCGAAATCGCCCGCAAAATCGCCGTTATCGCGCAGGAAACGGAAACGAAATTTCCCGTTTCGGTTCTCGAATTCGTTTTGAGCGGCAGATTCGCGCACGGCGCGGCGTTCGGTTGGGAAACCGCCGACGATTTACAAATCGCGCTTGAATGTCTGGAGCAGTGCGATTTGAAAAATTACGAAAACCGTTCGATGAACCGGCTGTCGGGCGGTGAACGCCAGCGCGTCGTTTTAGCCAGAGCGTTGGCGACCGAAGCGAAAATTTTACTGCTCGACGAGCCGACGGCAAATCTGGATTTGGCGCATCAGGCGTTGCTGTTTCGTTTGATAAAGGAAAGATGTTTAAGCTGCGAAAGCGCGGCAATCGTCATCACGCACGACTTAAATCTGGCATCAGAATTTGCCGACGAAATCATTCTGTTGAAAAACGGCAGAATTGCGGCGCAAGGTTCGCCCGACAAAGTTTTGACCGAAGACAATTTGCAGAAAGTTTTCGACGTAAAAGTTTTACTCGACGAAAATCCGTTCAGTAAAAAAAGGAGAATCACCACGATTTACTAAGGTTCAGAGTTCACGCCCCGCGCGTGTGTCTCCGCCGGCGAAGCACGGCGGAAACGGCAAACTAAAGTTTGGACTCTGAGCAAAGAAGGACAAACGGCGCAAAGGAACGCGGCGCAAATCCGCGACTGCCCACGCAACCGTAAAAAAGGATAAAGGAAAAGGGATGAAGGATAAAGTTAAATCAAAATTTTTATCCTTTCGCCTTCACCCTTCATCCTTTCAAAGTCGGGAACTTTGAGCCGTTTGTTTATCACCAAAACCACTTCCGCGCTGGGCGGAAAAGGAAAAATTATGAGAATTATTAAAGTTTTAGGTTTAATTTGTTTTTTGACAATCGGTGCATTGGCGCAAAATAGCGGAGTTTTAGAAGGCAAGTTGCTTCTTAGAAACAGCTATGAAAAAAGCATCGGGATTAGGGGAACTCCCGAATCAAACGAGAAAGTGGTTGTGACTTCGACAAATGATAAAAATATTGTATTTGAAACGATTACCGATAAAAACGGTTATTTTAGGATAGAAAATATCCCGCCGGGAAAATATTCGGTAGCCGTTTATCTTAACCCCAATGGAGGCAGGGCTGTTCCGGTCTTTGTCGAAACTGAAATGGTTACGGTTAGATTCGGCAAAGCGAGCAAAGTGGAACTCTATGTTGAATCTCAATTAAACACAGTTAGAGAGACTGTAACGGTTTCCGCTAATTTGGAACAATCAATCGTGGAAACTTCCAAAACCGTTAATATCATTGATTCGCAGGAATTGCGCGACCGCGCCGACTTTTCGCTCATCGAATCCTTGCGTTCGATTCCCGGCTTTCGCATTCAGCAACTCGGCGGTTTCGGCAGAACGGCGAACATCAAAACTCGCGGTTTGCGAAATCAGGATACGGCGATTTTAATTGACGGCATTCGCTTTCGGGATGTTTCCGCGATTACGGGCGATGCCTCGGCGTTTCTGTCGGATTTCACTCTGACGAGCGTTGATAAAATCGAAGTTCTGCGCGGTTCGGGTTCGTCGCTTTACGGAACGAACGCCGTCGGCGGCACGATTGATTTTCAAACGCCGAAACCGCCGACCGGCTTTC
>JAJAZE010000030.1 GCA_026785925.1 Pyrinomonadaceae bacterium | reverse complement strand
TCCGACGGGAAATCTGGGACGTAATCGCGGGACGACGCATTCGTTCGCGTCGTTCGATATGCGGATTGCACGTTCGATTCGTTTCGGCGAACGAACGCGCCTCGAACTGATTGCCGAAGGTTTCAACCTGTTCAACCGCTTTAACGAAGCCTCGGCATCGCCGTTTTTTACCGATGTCAACGCTTTCGGACAACGCGCGAAAAACGGAAGCTACTACAGCCGCTCGACGGCTTCGTTCGACCCGCGCCAGTTCCAATTCGGCGCAAAGTTGTATTTCTAAAATCTAACGGGAAAAGATTTTTAGCTGCGAATTACACGAACTTTCACGAATTATTTTTTATTTTTACTCGTGAAAGTTCGTGTAATTCGCGGCTAATTTTTTGTTTGCTTTCATTTGTGATTTAATTTTTCTGTGGTTAATCTTACCGAGCAGATCAAACGTCAGGCAATCGAAATCGGCTTCGACAAAATCGGTATCGTCCGCGCCGAACCGCTGGTTGAGGAAGGCGAAAAACTCGACGAATGGTTGTCAAAAGGCTTTCACGCCGAAATGAAATGGCTGGAGCGCGAGCCGGAAAAACGCAAAAATCCGGCGTTGATTTTTCCCGACGCAAAATCGGTGATCGTCGTCGCGCTGAATTATTTCACCGCGCACGAACACGAAGAATCGAGCGAAAAAGGCAAAGTTTCGCGCTATGCCTGGGGCGATGATTATCACGATGTTTTGAAGGAAAAACTCCGCGAACTGCTGGCGTTTATCAAGACGCTCGACGCTTCGATTGATGGAAAAATCTGCGTTGACACCGCGCCGATGATGGATAAAGCGTGGGCGGTTCGCGCCGGTTTGGGCTGGCTCGGCAAACATTCCAACATCATCACCAAAGAGTTCGGCTCGTGGATTTTTATCGGCGAGATTATTTTGAATGTCGAATTGGAATATGAAACCGAAACGATTGAAGACCACTGCGGAACCTGCCGAAAATGTCTGGATGCCTGCCCGACGGCGGCAATCGTCGCGCCTTACGTCGTTGATTCAAAGGCGTGTTTGTCTTATGCTACAATCGAACTGCGCTCCGCTGAACTGCCCGCCAATATCAAAGAAAATCTCGACGGCTGGCTTTACGGCTGTGATATTTGTCAGGATGTCTGCCCGTGGAATCGCTTTGAAAAACCGACGGACGAAGCGCGATTCGAGCCGCGTGCGGACAATGTTTCGAGCGATTTAAAAAAGATTCTGGCATTGTCGCCGGAAACTTACGCCGCGAAATTTCGCCGAAGCGCGATGAAGCGCACAAAACTCGGCGGTTTGCAGAGAAATGCGCGGGCGTTATTAGACAAAAAATCGAATCAAACTTAACGGCAGTCGCACAGGTGAAATTTACCGGCAAAAACCGGCGTTCAATAAGCTACGCAATTACCATCAAGCGTTGAAAATCGAGAAATCGGCATTTAGAACAACCAAGAAACAGCAGTGATGAAAAATTTACATCGGAACGGCATTATTTTATTTTTAGCAATTTGTTTTTCAGCTTTAAGTTTCATCGGCGCGGCGGACGCGCAGACGAAAAATTCTAAAAAAGCGACTCCGACACCGGCGAAAAAAACGTCTCCGGCGAAGGATGCGAAAAAAGACGCGAAAACAAACGCGAAAACAAACGCCAAAAAGGATGCGAAAGAATCGCCGAAATCGAAATCGGCGCAGGCGGCGAAAACAAATTCCAAATCCGCGCCGAAACCGTCGAAAACTCCGGCGAAATCTAAGTCCGATATGATGACGCAGAAAGAGAAATCTAATTCAAAATCGAAAGCGGAAAATCAGAAATCGAAAACGGCGAACAATTTAAAGTCGAAATCCGAATCTGATCGAAAATCGAAAAAGGAAAATACTTCGTCATCGAAAAAGGAAAATGTTTCCAAGCCGATTCCGAAAATCGAACCGAAATCGACGAGCGGCGAGCAGCTTATCGTCGTTGCCACCGATTCGCGGATTCGGCAGCAGCCGAAGGCGAACGCGCCGCAGGTGAGCCTCGTTAAAATCGGTAAACTGCTCCCGGTTTTCGAGAAAAACGGCGCGTGGCAGCGCGTCGAATACGAGAACGGCAAGAGCGGCTGGATTTTAAATTCGATGACGCGCGATTACGAAAACGACAATCGAGATGTCATTTATCAGGAGATTGCCGACAAATATCTCAAAAACAAATCGCTCGATTTTGCGACAGCGGCGGAAGTTTCCGATTTTTTGCGAACGGCGCAGGCGTTGGTAAAAAAAGATGCGACCAAAGCCGAAATGGGATTTAAGCGTTTGCGGATTTTAGCCGCCGCGATGAAAGCCGTGCCGTCCGGCAAAGGCGACGTTTTCCCGTATAAATCGTTTTTGCAGGCGCACGAAAAAGAGGTGGTCTACAGCGAACCTTCGGGAATGTGGCTCGTCCGCTCGGATGTTTTTTGGGAACTGCACGGAAGATATATGCAGTCGGCGATTGCCGAAGACATCGCGTGGGAAGCGGCGCGCAACGACATTCCGGGCGAGTGCGAAGGCTATATCAACTGTCAGCTTTATGTGCTGCGCGCGATGGAAGGCGAGTATCTGAATTTTTATCCGAACGGCAAATACAGCCGCCAGGCTTTGGAAGCGGTGACGGTGAATCTCGGCGTAATGGTTGCCGATATGAAAGACAAAACGATTTTCACGCCGCTCGCCGACATCAGCGACCGCGCCGAATTCAATCGCTTCTTAACCGAATTGCGAACGATTATTTCCAAAGTCTCCGACGCTGACAAGGCAAAACCGCTTCAGCACATCAACCAATTAGGAGAAGGCTATAAGTAAAGGATAAATGCTGAGGGATCAAGGATGAAGGAAAACAAAAAGCGGTTTTTTGTCATCAAATTTTGCGTGGGGAAGGAAATTTGTATGTTGAGATTTACAATTTTGATTTTCGTCGGTTTGGTTTCATCAATGGTTACAAACGCGCAGGTGAAACCGGCGGGCGTGAAGACTAGAGAGACTGAAACGAAGATTGTTAAAAAGGCTAATCAGCGTCCGGCAGAGATTCCGAAATCCGTCGTCGAGCCGTTCGAGAAAGCGACGGTGGCGGAAATGGCGGCGCAGTGCGTCAAATTTGAAACGGATTCGGGCGCGATTGAAATGGAAATGTATCCCGAAAGCGCGCCGGAATCGGTGCGCGGTTTTCTGAATCTGGCGGGAAGCGGCGCACTCGACACGACGACTTTCAGCCGCGTCGTTCCCAACTTCATTATTCAGGGCGGCGACCTTTTCACGAATCAGAAAATGACTGCCGAACTCGACAAACGCGCCCGCCGTCTGCTGCCCGACGAGCCGAACCAAATCGAACACGAACGCGGCATCGTTTCGATGGCACGCGCCGACGAGCCGAATTCGGCTTCGACCCATTTCTTTATTCTCCTGAGCGAAGCGCGAACGCTCGACGGCAAATTTGCCGCTTTCGGGCGCGTGATAAAAGGAATCGAAACGGTCGAAGCCATCAATAAAATGCCGGTCGAAGGCGAAAAACCGACCAAACCCGTCAAAATCAACCGCGCCGTCGTCGCGCCGTGCGAACGGAAAATCAGTTAGCAGTTAGCAGTTAGCAGTTATCAGTCAGAGATGAAAATTTTTCGCTGCTTTCCTTCTGATTTCGGGCTAACTGCTAACTGCTAACTGCTAACTGCTAACTGATAAAAAGTATGCTTTCGCTGCTGCGCGACGCGCACAACCGAATAATCCGCGATTTGCGCGTTAGTTTGACTGACCGCTGCAACTTTCGCTGTTTTTATTG
>JAJAZE010000029.1 GCA_026785925.1 Pyrinomonadaceae bacterium | reverse complement strand
GTCAGTGTAATTCGCGCTCCAATCGCTCCAGGTTTCATCGGGTTTTTCGGTGTTGCCGCTGCGTGTTTGCAAAACGATGTTGCCGCTCGAACGCCACCAGATTCTGCCCCAGGTCGCGCTCGTCCGCGCGTTTAACACCGAAGATTCGTAACTGCCTTCGGCGGCGGTTTCCGCTCCGAAACCGAATAGTTTGCCTTGGTTGCTCGAAGTCGCGTAGAGATTTTTGCCGCCCGTCGCGAGCGTCGAAATTTGATTTTCGTTCGACTGCAAAACCAAAGTTTCGCGTCCGTCATTGCCGACGCTGTAAATTCTGCCTTTGTCGGAAGTCCCGACTAAAACGCCGTTTGCGGTTGGCGGCGCGTAAATTGAAAACGCCGTAATGGTCGGTGAATTCCAGATAATATCGCTGCCGCCGTCGGGCATAATTCGGTAAATAACCGATTTCGCGGTCGTCACATCATAACGGCTCTTTGGCGGCGGCTCAGGTGCTGTAACATTGGTTGATTCCGTCTGAGGATTGGGATTTTCAGTCGTCGCTGCGGCGGGAATCGTCGGTTTCGCCGCCGCCGATTCGCTCAGAGCCAGCGCGTAGATCGAACCGTCACTGCCGACGGCGATTTGATGGATTTCGCGCAGCGGCGTGTCGAGCAGCGCAAATACTTTGCCGTCCGGCGCAAAGCGCAGAACCAATCCGCCGCCGTCGGTTCCGGCGTAGAGATTTCCTAGTTTATCGGCGGCAAGCGAGATAATATGCGTTTCGCTCGTGTCGAACAGAAGGGAAGTTTCCGGTTTGGCGTTTGCCGTTCTGACGCGATAAATCTTACCGTTTTCGCCCGTTCCGACCGCTAAACCGCCGTCGCTTAAAATCGCCAGCGACCAGATATATTTTTCTTTCGGCTCAAAAAAAACTTCCGGCGTTCCGCTCGAAGTGATGCGATAAACTTTGCCGTCAGGCGACGTTCCGGCGTAAAGTTCACCGTTCCTGCCGATTGCCAGCGCGGACACATTAAGTTCGTTCGTGTCGGCGAAAATCGCGCCTTTGCCGGCTGCGTCAACGCGGTAAATTCTGCCGTCGCTGCCCGTTCCCAAAAAGACGTTGCCGCTTGCGTCAACCGCGCTCGACCAAATATACGGTTGTTCGGTTTTGAAGATTTCGTTCAATTTCGGCGCGAGCGTGATCGCGCCCGTGTCGCTGATCGAAACGCCTTTCGCTTCGCCTTTTAAAACTTCGGTTCGTGAATTGACTGACCAAATTGCCGGTTCGCTCGCTTTGAAATTTAAAACAAAGAGCCATCCGATAAAAACGCCGCAGATAAATTTTTTCATTAGATATTTTTAGATTTTTGCCGAGTAAATTTTGATGACTGATCGAAGAATTAAATACTACACGCCGACAAATTTCGCGTAGACCGAACGCGCCGCCGCGATGTCGTCGGTTCCGCGAATAATGGCGCGGGCATCCTGAAAAACGGTTAATTCAAGTTCGCCGACGATGAGACGCACGAGATATTCGTTTTGTTTCACGCTGCCGAGATTTTTTAGTTTTTCGGCGAGCATTTTCAAATCCAGACTCGCCGGTTTCGGCGGAACGATTTGAACCGCGTCGCGCCCGCACAGAACGGCGGAAAAATCATTGGCGGCATCGAGAAATTCAAAATTGCGCCGCCCGCAAGTTTCGCAGTCGGGGTTCGGTTTGCCTAATTTGATTTTGCGCCGATCTTCGCGCCAGACATCAATTTGCAGCAAAGATTTGTGCAGACTATCGAAATTGCCGGTCAAAACTTTCAACGCTTCAGTGGTTTGCGCGGCGGAGATGGTCGAAATAATCGGTTGAATCACGCCCGCCGTATCGCACGTCGGTGCGCTTCCCGCGCCTGGCATCGTTTCAAAAATACAGCGCAAACAAGGCGTTTCGTTCGGAATAATTGTCATCGTCACGCCGTAGGAAGAAACCGCCGCGCCGTAAATCCAAATTTTGCGGTGTTTGACGCAGGCATCGTTGACCAGATAGCGCGTTTGAAAATTGTCCGTGCCGTCCAGAATCAAATCACAGCTTTCGATAAAATTTTCGACGTTTGAATGATTGATGTCGGCGACGACGGCTTCGACTTCGATTTCCGAATTGATTGCCGCCAAACGATTTCGCGCGGCTATTGCTTTCGGCAGTTTCTCGTCGGCATCCGCTTCGCTGTATAAAGTTTGCCGCTGAAGATTAGAAAATTCGACAAAATCGCGGTCAACAACTCTCAGGAATCCGACACCAGCACGCGCCAGTGTTTCGGCGTGCGCCGCACCGAGTGCGCCGCCGCCGACAATCAAAACGCGGGATTTCAAAAGTTTTGCCTGACCGGTTTTGCCGATTGGAGAAAATAAAATCTGGCGGCTGTAACGCTCGTTCATAAAAAAACAGACTATCACAGAACATGGGCGGAAATGATTTGCCGCCGTTCGCGCCGGTCATTTTCCTTGATTGTGACGGTGACTTGGTGTTTCTGATCTTCTTTCAATTTGAAAAGATTTACCGAAGTCTTTTCAGAGCGGCGCGGCTCATCTCCAACATCGGCGCGTCTCTGCCCGTCCAGATTTTTTGCTGTTCCATCGCCTGGGCAATCAACATCGCCAAGCCGCCGATTTTGGGAACCTCGGCAAGATCGGCTTCCGCCAGCAGACGAGTTTTGAACGGCACATAAACCAAATCGTAGACGAGTTGCAAACCCGCTAATTGTGCGGCGACGGCGGGCGTTTCACCTTCGGCTTCGCCCCGCATTCCGAGCGGCGTGGTGTTGACTAAAATATCGAAATCTTTGAAATCAGTTTTGGGTTTTTGGGTTTTGGCTGTCGGCAATTCCTTTAATTCGACTTGAAAATCTTCGACTAATTTTTGAGATTTCGATAAATCGCGGGCGAAAATCGTGACGTTCGCGTCTTCTTTTTGCAGCGCGTAAAGACAAGCTCGCGCCGCGCCGCCCGCGCCTAAAACGGCGACTTTAACAGCCGTCAAATCGCCGTAACAGGTTTTCAAAGGTTCGATAAAACCGTGCGCGTCGGTGTTGTAGCCGTGCAGCTTGCCGTCAATTATTTTCACCGTGTTGACCGCGCCGATCTTTCTCGCGGTTTCGTCTATAAAATCCAAATGCTTGATAATGCTTTGTTTGTGTGGAATCGTTACCGCAAATCCCTTGAAGTTTAATTCGACTTCGCGCGTTTCCGGTTTGACCATTCGGCGCATAAAACCGTTCAAATCTTTTGTTTGCAGCGGCACGAAAACGGCGTTCAGGTTGTGAAACTTAAACGCTTCGTTGTGAATATACGGCGACAACGAAACGCTCGTGTTGCCGCCCAAAATGCCGTAGACTTCGGTTTCTTCGTTTAACTCTTTGACGCGGTAGACTTCGATTAAATCCTGCGCCGAAACTTGTCCGGGCGCGGTTTCTTTGCCTGATTCGAGCGCGGCGTAGGTCATCAACGCGCCGTGCGCCAAACCCAAAATCCGCGTCCACTTGCCCGCTTCACCCATCGCAATCGGAATAATCGGTTTATTTTCTGCTTTGGCTTTTTCGAGTAAGTTCCAGACGGCGATGGTGTCGGTGATGTCGTCGGCTTTTACGGCAATTTTCGCAATCTCGGATTCAACGGACAAACTTTCAAATATTTCGGGTAGATTTTTCGGCACACCCGAAAAATCGTGAAACGAGCGAATTATCATTTGATTTGAAACTTTTCGGAGATTCGTCAAATCGTATTCGTAGTCAAACCATAAATTTCTCGTCTCAACCATTTCGTTGTTGATGACCAACTCCGTCCACCAAGCCTGACGATTGTCCAAATCGTTGACAGCTTTTCCGCCTTGTTCCTGTGGGCGATAAGTTAAAAGCAGCGGTTTTTCAGAGGCGAGATATGCCGAAGTTTTGAAAGTTTGCTCCGGCTCAATACAATCGAAACGAATTTCGATTACATCAGCCGAATCCTGGGCGCGTTTGATTTGGGCAATCGTTTCATCGGCTGTTTCCGCGCCGACCGAAACGCAGATTTTTCCTTTATTCATTTATTCATTGCTTGAACTGCTGCGAAGTTTGACCAGAAAAGTGAGAGCCGCAATCAACAGGATATTTACGCCGACGGCGGCGGACGCGACGATCAAAGTCTGCCCGCTTTGTTTGACGGCGATTGCCGTTAAAGCCCACGCGATTGCCACCGGATAAAAAATGTTATTGAGCTTGAAACGGATTAAGATGCCCAGAGCGACGGCGAGTAAAAGCAAAAACGCGCCGACTTTGACGGCGACCGGCTCAGTGAACTGCACGCCCAGATAAGAAAAAGCAATGGTTACGTTTAGAATCGAAGCTGCCGTCACCCAGCCGAAATATAAACTGAACGGAAATTTTGCCAGCCAGAATTCGCCGATTGAATCGGTCGTTTTCAGTTTGCCGTTGATGACGGCGAGTGTGCCGAGCATTACGAAAATAAGCCCTACGCACAGCAAAATCGCTTCCTGATGCCAGAAATAAAGCCACGCGCAGTTTGCCGCGCAATTTAAAATGTAAATCGAGCGAATCGAACGAAAACGCTCGACATTCTTCGGCAAAGCCTGATAAATACTGAATCCGATCAAGCCGAAATAAATCAAACTCCAGATAGCGAAAGCGTAACCGGCAGGCGTGATTAAGATTGGATATTTGTCGGAAATATAACTCGGACTAACGCCGCCGAGATAGCCGGTCGCGGCGAGGTAATTGAAAAGAATCACGCCGACCGTAGCGATGATGACGAGCAATTGTTTCAAGCGTTCGGAATTATTCGACATTATTTATATTCGCGCAAAGATTTTTATTTTCGAGCCAAGCAAATTATAATCCGTTTAGCCAGCGGTTTGCCAAAGCGTTTGACGATTTCGTATAAATTTTGCGGAAAACGTCAGGCTTTTGTTTAGAATCAAAGTTTTGCGGTCGTTTCTGAACAATTTTTGAAGACATTTTCAATGGCACTGATGTTGCCTGAAGAAAAGTCGGGCGCACTCTCCGAATCTTTCCCTCGTGCCTGAGAAATGAATGGAAAGAGGAATAAAATCATGATCAAAAACTTAAAACAGATATTTCTGGCAATAATGTTTGCCGCCGTCGTTTCCGTCTCGGCTTCGGCGCAAAAAGACGGAGAAAAAAAGCCGCCGCCGAAGCCGCCGCCGCCGGTCATTATCGTCACACCGAAGGAAAAGCCCAAGGAAGACAAGCCGAAGGAAGACAAAAAACCGCAGGCGATGATTTTTAATGAAGAATATGAAGTAACCTAAGCAGACTAAATTTTGACTTCGATTACAAAAGAAAAAGGCAAACTGTAGATTACAGTTTGCCTTTTTAGATGTTGGTGCCGTCTACAAGATTTGAACTTGTGACCTCCCGCGTGGCGGGTGTAAAAGCTACAAAGGAAAAGTTTATCCGCGCTGTGAAATCGTTTTTGAAAAAGACGGCGTTCAAACAATTGAAAATCCGATTGCCGACGTTTGCGAGCGATGCGGAAAGCCGATAGAAAAAGAGCGCATAATTATTCAATTTGTTTGATGACGCGAATAACATTAACAAGTTTAGCCAATAAATTTACTCAATTATGCTTTTAGCGAATTAGGTTAAATGTCAACAAACAACACGCCGCCAGCCGTCAAACCACTGATTAAATCGCTAAGATTTTGCGGATTCATTTTCTCAAAAGTTTTTTGCGGTATCATCTGAAAACGCCATTCAATTCCGGTTAATTCAGTTACATCTTCACACCATTTTTCGGCGCGTTGGTTTTTGAATTGAACATCTAAATCTTCGCGTCCTTTTGTTTCCAAAAGCCAATGAATGCCGTTTGTTGCAATGGCGACAAAATCCGGTTCGTAAAATCGCAGATTGGTTTCGCTGTCTAAATACTCGATACTCAATTTCGTCGGCAGATTTCCGAGATTAGCAAAACTTACTACGTCAGGCGCGTTGTCCAAAAATCCTGCAAATGATTGTTCAAAATCATTTCCGCACGGTGTAAAGTTAAAAATTGTTTTCTTTCCTTCACAAACTTTTCCCGAATACGGAAAAGGCGGAGTTGCTGAAATAAGACTGCTTTCTTCATACAAACTTGGTGTTTTATCTTCGACAATTTGCGGGCGTAGAAGTTTGAGAAAAACTTTTTCAGTTAAAAGCAAAACACGCGATTCATTTAGGGCGCGGATAACCGGCGGCGAATCAAGAACGACTTCTTTGCCGAAAATCTTTTCGCGCAAAAGTTGTTCGATTTTCGGCGTAAGTGTGGAAAAATGCGCCGGAAGTTTTAAGCTGGCTGAAATTACCTGCGAGTAAAAAGCGATTATTTCGCCGGAACTCTGTGCTTGCGGCATATTGTATTGACGCTCAATTATTACTTCGTTTGAAATAACATCGCGCCCTTCGTAAGTGAAAGAATCAACAATTTTGGAATTAGTATCGAGCGAAAGCGGAACGCTCAACATAATCTTTCCGATGTCCAGATTTTCGATGATTTGGCGAATCTCTTTTATTCTTTCGATGCGCGGCGTTAAAACAGGAATGGCAATATCAAAATCTTTAATTCTATCTTCGACAACTTCAATCGTTTGAATTTTAAGGCGTGATTTTTTGTTTCCGTAATCGAATGAATCGAGTTTAATGCCTTCCTGCTTTTCCAAATCTTCGACAATCTGCATAAAGTTAGAATTGCCGATGATGTCAACATTTTCTTTGTAATCGCCCAAATTACGAAACATTTTGCGAAGCCCGCGCCCGATTGCCTGTTCCGGCAAAATGTTGGCTTTTGAGCTATACGCGCGCAGACCGGCAACGACGGTTACATTCTTCACATCCCAGCCTTCACGAAGCATCAAGACCGAAACAATGCAGTTTATCGGACTTGTATCTTTATCAACTTCACTCGCCGCAACACGCGCCGCTTCCAAATCTTTTTGTGAAATTTCACCATTATTTTTAGTGTGAATGATTAACAGTTTATCGCCTTCAAAATGTTTTGAATATTTTTGTCGCATCCAAAATGCAACTTCGTCGGCTTCGGTCGTATTGCCGAGCATTAAAAACAAAAGCGGCTTTTTCTTCAAATCTTTTAACTGCTCGACATATTCAAGCCAGCGTTCAACTGCTGCAACCAAATACGCTTCAAAGCGAACGTGTGCTTTTTCGCTGTTAATTTCAGTAATGCCGTGCGGTATGCCTTTGAGCGGACGCTTAACGATGTTGTCAATAATCGCTTGTTTGAGCGGATAATCGTAAATTGTCCAGGAAAAAAGCGTTCCGTCCGGTTGGCGCGGCGTAGCTGAAAAATCTAATTCCGCCGACAAACCACGTTCACCGAGATTTTTGTGCAAATTAACAATCGTTTCATTCCAAACAATTGCATCGTCGTTGGTGTGATGCGCTTCATCATTTATCACCATACAATTACCGCGTCGGACAATTCTTTCGATAAATTTTTCCATCGGCTGAAGATTTTGCGGCGGCAAACTGCCAAGCAAATCTTCAACCGGATTTCTTGCCGTTGTTTCTTCTTCGCGCTCGTAAAGCTGTTGAATGTTTGTGAGATACAAACTGCCTTCGCTCTGTGTTCGCTCGCCGTCGCCGCGAACATAAACGTCAAAATCCCAATTGATTTTGAAATCCGGCGGCAGTATAGGGTCGGTTTGAAAAACGCGCCCGTTTTCAAAATCAAGTTTGAGCCGTTCCAAGACAATGATATTCGGCGCGATAAGTAAAAAAGTGTTGGCATATTCTTCGCCTTCGCCAAAAGCTGAATTAAAGTATTGCCACGCCATCGCCAAAGCCATCACTTTTGTTTTTCCGCTTCCGGTTGCCATTTTTACGGCATAGCGGGCAAATTCATCTTGAGCGGGAAATTGCAGAAGATGAGTTTGAGCGTAAGTGTAAAGTAAATCTTTGCGCCGCCGAATTTTCTTGACTTCAAAAAGATAAATCAGAGTTTCGACGGCTTCGCGCTGTGCGTCGTAATACTTGAAAACTTGACCGTCCGCCGAACGATGTTCATTCTTAAACCAAAACTGCAAAAGGCGTTTAGTTGTCGCCGTGATATTCGGACAACCTTGTTCGCGCCATTCTTTAACTTCTTTTTCGATTGCCGGAACGCAAATTCCGGTGCGTCCTTCGCGCCCGACATCGAGCAGCGGCGTTTGTGCGATTGTGTTTGTTCTGCGGGGCATAAATTTAGGAATTAAATTCGGATTTATAAATTGCCACTAGCTTCAGCTAGTGGATAGATTCAGTAACTCAGGCGGCTTTAGCCAAATTCCAAAAAATAATTTCCTTTTGGCTTTAGCCTAACTTTCTTTGTCCTTAAACGTCTGAAAACCTGAGCGTTTCAAAAAATCTTCAAACTCATCATCAAAACTTTTTGTGCGATGATGTTTTTCCTGATTGGCAATATAGTTCCTCGCATTTTCGAGCATTGACTCACAAACTCCAACCGCAAAATACTCGTCCTGCCATTCAAATTTTGTCTTG
The DNA here is from genome assembly GCA_026785925.1 of Pyrinomonadaceae bacterium. Classification (GTDB taxonomy): domain Bacteria; phylum Acidobacteriota; class Blastocatellia; order Pyrinomonadales; family Pyrinomonadaceae. The sequence goes on along the minus strand of JAJAZE010000029.1, from coordinate 1,927 downwards.
CAAAGTTGATTTTTGTTAATCCAAAAGGAAGATTCTCCTTTTATCAACTGCATTAGCTTTTCAATCGTTTGGTCTGTACCGAGCGAAATCAAGCAATGAACGTGGTCAACATAACCGTTTATAAAATCAAGATGAATGTCTTTTTTCTGCGCGTTTTCTCGAATGTGTCGGTAAACCTTTTGTCTGATTTCGTCATTGAGGAAAGGCTCGCGGTTTTTGGTTGACCAAACAAAATGTATCCAAACTTTGACCCACGGCATATTGGTTTTGATTTAGGCTAAAGCCAAAAGGAAAAATTCTATTTTATTTATTCGGCTAAAGCCTTTATTTTTCTCTCACTTATCCACTAGCTAAAGCTAGTGGCAATTCATAAAATCAATTCAATTAAGTAAGAGGACTGTTTTATTTTATGAATGCTTTTTAAACTTAACCCAATAAAAATGGGCGTTTCCAGAGAATCAAACGAAATGTCATCTATAAAATAATTCAGTCTTTCTACTTATCTGCTGATAATAATTCATTAAAATCAATTCAATTATCTGCTGATAATAATTCATTAAAATCAATTCGATTATCTGCTGATAATAATTCATAAAATTGATTTCTCATAAGTTGCCGCTAGCTTTAGCTGAGGAAATCTTCATAAATTGCCGCCGGCTTTTAGCTAAGTAAATCTTCATAAATTGCCGCTAGCTTTAGCTAGCGAACTATGGAAATTTTCATAAATTGCCACTAGCTTTAGCTAGTGGACTATGGAAATTTTCATAAATTGCCACTAGCTTTAGCTAGTGGACAGCAAAGAATAAAGAAACCGGCTTTAGCCGAATATACAAAAATAATCTTCCTTTTGGCTTTAGCCTAAATCTCATTCAATCTCAATTTGAAATGTTTTCGTCGTATCATTCCCCAAAATATCAATCACTTTCACCTGCACCGAATAAACGCCCGGAGCTTCGTAAGCGTGTTTGCACGAAACATCTATTTTGCGGTCTTTGCGCGTTCGGTAGCTTTGCCATTGATTGTGGAAAGTGTCGCCTTTGAAATCGAAATCAACCGCCCAGTAATCAATCCACGATTTCCAGTCTTTGATTTTTTCGCGGATGTCCTGCGGGACGTAATCGAGCGGCGCGATAAAGTTGGTTATATCAATCTGCAATTCGCGTTTCTTAATGCGCGTTTCTGTGAATAATGCGGCAAGTTCAAAAAATTGAATGTCGCCTTGTTCGACGGCTTTCTTTTCCAAAACTTCACGCGGAATCAAGACAAAACGCGCATCAACATTGGCTTCTTTCGCCTGTTGTTTCGCCGTTTCGTTGATGTCGAGCGCAAATTCCCAGCCGAGAATATCAATGCCCGTGCTTTGCGCGATTGCCAGATTCTTTTTCCATTCGAGAATAATCGCTTTGACATCGCCCAAAGTTACGGGCGAATCAACCGCGCCGACGTGAACGACGCGCCCGTTTTTAACGCCGTGCAGCCACGCGAAACCGTTCAGTTTTTCGGCATTGTAAAGTTCGAGAATAAATTTATTGTAAGCGTCAATGCGCTGTTCCGAGTTTGCGCCGAACTTGTCTTTCTGCCACGCCTGCCGCTCGTATTTGCCGAGATTCTGCACAACAAACGGTTTTACATTCGGAATTGACAACAGCCGTTTTCGCGCTGTGTGTATCGCAAAACGTCCTAAATCGCAAGTTATCCAACGCCGTCCGAGCGTTTCCGCGACGACGGCGGTCGTTCCCGAACCGCAAAAACAATCTAAAATCAAATCTTTTTCGTTTGACGAGGCTTTTATAACCCGCTCAAGTAATGTTTCGGGCTTCTGAGTTTGATAATTTACGTTTTCAGTTCTGTCCGCAGGTTGAAGCATTGATAATCGCCAAACATTATCAATAGTGCGTTCTTCACGAACTTGATACATTACATTACC
>JAJAZE010000028.1 GCA_026785925.1 Pyrinomonadaceae bacterium | reverse complement strand
TTTTTCGGTTGCCGGAAGATGAACGCTTTTGGATTATCGGGAATTTTTAAACTTGAATTTTAACTCGAATGCCTGAGCAGATTTGGCGTTTCGCAAGTTTTTATTTTGTTTTTAGAATTGTCTTCCGAAACAATTTGGAACTTTGAGTTTTTTACGCTGGAATCTTTTTTTATCAAAAGCGATTGTCAGCCGCCTCGTTTATTCTCTCGAAAGGGAGCGCGAAACTTCGTTCTACCGCGCTCGAACCTTTCAAAAATGCTCTTGTCAGAAAAGCTAAATTTTTATTTAATTCTTGATAATCTTTTGCGTTTGCCCGATCTAACGAAAGATTAAATCGAAAATTTTCTCCGGCAAACTGACGTAAGTATAAATTAAAAATGGTGAATGGTAAATGGTTAATGGTGAATTAAGGGAAATTTAGCTAAACCGCAGGTTTCAGGTTCAAGGTTTCAGGTTCAAGGTTTCAGGTTCAAGGTTTCAGATTGAAAGATACCGATTAACCTGAAACCTGAAACCCGAATCCTGAACCCTTCCCAAGCTATTTACCATTTACCATTTACCATTTACCATTAAACTTATGGAAATTTATTTTCAATTAATCACCGACGCGGACGCTCTGCGAGAGACTTGCGAAGAATTACAAAAAGAAGATTTTTTGGGTTTTGATACGGAAACGACCGCGCTCGACCCGTATGAAGGAGTTTTGCGGCTCGTGCAGTTAAGCACCGGGAAAGATACGAAAGTTATTGATCTAAAGCCGTTTGCCGAACGCGGCGATTTGAAAACTTCCGCCGAATTGCAGCCGCTGCGCGATTTATTGAGCGCACCGAAACCGATAAAAATCGCGCACAACGCCAAGTTCGACGCGAAATGGATTTTACATCATTTAAATTGCGAACTCGGCGGCGTATTCGATACTCTGCTCGCCAGCCAAATCATCGCGGCGGGCGATCAGGATCGGCGGCATTCGCTCGCCGACGTAACGAGTCATTTTCTCAACACCGAACTCGACAAATCTGAACAGGTCAGCGATTGGAGCGCACCGGAACTTTCCCAGTCGCAAATCGAATATGCTGCCCGCGATGCCGCGACGATGATCCCTTTGCGCGAAAAAATCGTTGAAAGATTGAAAGCCGACGAGTTGATTAAAGTCGCCAAACTCGAATTCGACTGCGTTCTGCCGATTGCCGCGATGGAGCTAAATGGCTTTTATCTGGACGCGGTTTGTTGGCGCAAGCAGCTCGACAAAGTGAAAATATCGCAGGGCAGAGTGGCAATGGAACTTCAGCAAATGCTTTCGGCGGGTGTCGCACAAGCGTCCTTGTTCGGCGTGACGGAAATCAATCTCGACTCGCAAAATCAAGTTACCGACGCGCTGAAAAACCTGGGCGTTCCCGTTCCCGAAACCACTCGCGGCTGGCAATTGCAACCGCTCGCTTTGGAATTTCCGGTGGTTGCCAAACTCCTGGAATATCGCGGCGTGGCGAAAAATTTAACGAGTTTCGGCGAGAACATTCTCGAATTCATCAAACCAAACACCGGCAGAATCCACGCCGACTTTCGCCAGATCGGTGCGCCGACCGGCAGATTTTCATGTTCCAAGCCAAATATTCAGCAGATTCCGCATGACGAAAAT
>JAJAZE010000027.1 GCA_026785925.1 Pyrinomonadaceae bacterium | reverse complement strand
CGACTGAGTTTGATTTTTTCCATATTCGCTTCCCAATCGGCGTAAGTGTAGAATCCCATCGCTCGCGGTTCATACGCCAGAAATGGATGTCCGAGCGTCGAAGTCAGTCCGCCATTGGCATAAATCACGTCTAAACTTGAAGGCTTATTCAAAAACGGTCTCGCCTGTTTCGCGCCCAAAGCGTAATTTGCCAACACCTGAACGTAAAAAGTTCCCTCTTCCAAATAAGCGTTGATGGTTTTCTCCAAATTATAAGTTCCGTCAAGATTATGCGTATGCGCGTCGGCAAAAGGCGGAATCACGAATTGATTTTTGAGGTCAACCGTTTCGTCAATTTTGGAAGGTTTTTTGTTTGTAAAAAAGCCATCTGCCGAATACATTTTTCGTTTTTTAAAGTCTTGTCCGTCAAACCATCGCCCGTTTGTAAATTCATAAACTTTTTTAGTTTGAGCAAAAGCCGAAAAAGTCGCCAGGAACATTAAAATCACTGCCGCTGCAACCAAATTTTTCATTGCCGATATTTCTCCTTCGTCTAATTTTGAATCTGATTGTGCGCGATATTTATCGAACTTCTGAGAATAAATCGGTGAGTTGACGTTTGTTTCGGTGAACGAACCGCCGCAAATTACTCAAGGTCTAGGCGAAAAGTTTTTTGAGAATTTGCGAACCGGCGCGGCTGGCTTGCACTTCGTTTCCGTTGTTCATATATAAAATCAAGCGGCGAGCGTCTTCCTCGATGCGGTTGATGCAGTCGAGATTGACGACCGCCGAACGATGGACGCGGAGGAATTTGGCGGGATTTAATTTCGCCGCAAAATCCTTGAGATTTGTGCCGACCAAAAAAGTCTTGTTTGCCGTGTAAATCACCGTGTAATCGTCGTCAGCTTTGAGCCAGACGATTTCGTCAGTCGCCAGCGGAACTAACCCGCGCCGGTCGCGGACAAAAATTCGGCGCATCGGTTCGGATTTTCCGGTATCTGTTTTGTTTGGCTGATTATCAATTCGACGTTCGAGCCGTTCGACGGTTTGGCGAAATCTTTCTAAACCGAAAGGTTTCTGCAAATAATCAATCGCTTCAAATTCAAATGCCGTCAGCGCATAATCATCGAAAGCCGTCGTAAAAATGATGAACGGCTGATATTTTATCTGCCGCAAAACCTCGATACCGGAAATTTCGGGAATTTGCACGTCAAGAAAAACGAGTTGCGGCTTTAATTCGTCAATCAAACGAATCGCCGTCAAACCGTCCGGCGCAATACCGACAATTTCCAGCCACGGAAACTCTTTTGCAAAATCGAGCAGAGTTTGCTGCGCGAGCGGTTCATCTTCGACGATTAATGCGCGGACATTCATAGTTTATCGTTCCGCCGGAATCGTTAAATTCGCGGTAAAACCTTTATTCAATACGGTTTCAATAGTCAAATCTGCCGTGTCGCCATAACGCGCTGCCAAAACTTCACGAATTAAACGCAGTCCGAAGCCTTTTGCATTGAGCGCGTTTTCGAGACTTGTTCCCGCGCCGTCGTCTCTGACGGTGATTTTTAGAAAATCTTTTTCAATCCACGCGTTAACGGAAATTTCGCCGCCGCCGGAACGCGGAGAAATTGCCCATTTTACGGCATTTTCAATCAGAGGTTGGAGCAGGAAAGCCGGTACTCGACAATCGAAAGCGGCATTTTCGATGTTGACAATTACCTTCAATCTTTCGCCGAGTCGTAAATTTTCGAGTTTCAGGTAAGTTTCGATAAATTCCCATTCATCGGCAAACAAAACATCTGAATTGTCGGAATTTGCCACGCTTTGCGACTGCAAAACATAGCGCAGCATCTGTGCAAATTGCTCGATGGCGGTTTCGGCGGCGGCGGCATCGGTTCTGACCAAAGCCATCAAGGAATGCAGCGTATTAAACAGAAAATGCGGATTAAGCTGCGAACGAATGGCGGTTAATTCGGCTTGCCGACGCGCCGATTCAGCCCGAATCGTCCGCATTTCAAGTTCGGCACTGCGGCGTTCTTCCGCTTGCAGACTTTCGTTAATTTGCCGCACATAAACCGAACTGACAATCGTAAAATACGCCATCAAACCGCTTAAAAATTGCCACTGCAAAGCATAGTTTCCCCACCAATTAAACTGCCATACGCCGT
>JAJAZE010000026.1 GCA_026785925.1 Pyrinomonadaceae bacterium | reverse complement strand
AGGAAAGCTGCGGTTAAAATTGATTAGATCATCAGTCCAATTGACGACGAAAATTCTATCCTGCGGCTGGGCTTTGGTTTCGAGCGGCGCGACCCGCGAAGCGATTTTGTTCTGCTGTTCGGAAACTTCCCAAACTGCCAGAGCGTTGATATTGACCAGCGCAAACACCGCCAAAATCGTCATTATTCCGTAACGTAAAAATTTCCATTTTTCGATTTGCAAGGCAGTCGCTAAACTCATAAACGCGACGGGAAAAAGCGGCAAATATCGCTCGACCGCGCCGCCGTCGAACAAAGCGGCAAAACCCAGCATCGGTACCGCCGCCGTCAGCAGCACGATAAGAAATTTTCGGCTTCGGGCGTTCTGCCACAACAAAAACAAAACTCCGGCAACCAGGCTATAAAAAAGCGCGAACTTCCATAAACTTCCGCTGACCAACGCGCCGAACGAAACCGGATTAAACGCATCCTGCAAAAGAAATCGCTTGAACAAAATGCCGTCGCCGCCCATATTGACGAACGAACGCGCCAAACCGAAAATCATTCGCATTAGTCCGCGCGTGTCGTTGCCGTGTGAAGCCGCCGAAATCCACGCTTTCAATTCGCCTGAACTGTCAATCTGCAAAACCGCCAAAACAATGCCGTAAAACAACGCGATAAAAAGCGAAAACGCGATGATTTTAACGGCGGCTTCAACCAATCTTCGCCGTTTGAAATCGTATAAAATTAAAGGTGCAGCGATCACGGCGGGAATCGTCCACAGAAAAGGCATCCACCAACAAAGCGTCAACGCGAGGCAAACTCCCGCCAATATCGCGCTCGAAAAATTCTTTTCTTCAGTTTCGCGCAGGCTGAAAAATAAAGCGAGCAGGTAAAACATCAACGCCGCGACGTAGGAAGTTCCGGTTTGGGTGAAGTTTAAAAAGGCGTGTGAAAAAACAAAAGCGGCGGTTGTCACGGCGATAATCCAGCCGGGAAATTTGAGATTTTTCAAGATCGCCGCCAGTGTCAGAGTCGCACCGAATCCGGCGAGATAACTGAGCCATTGAAAAGTCTGATTTATTTCGCCGCGCCAAAAAGCGGTTTCCGACGGCTGAATTATTTGAGACCACGCCAGCCAGCCCGCCGGTCGCCAGAAAAGATGTCCGAACTCCCAAAAATTGTAGTTTTGTCCGCGCTGAAAGGCGATGACCGAATCAACGTAATCAGCCGTGTCCGCCCAAAAAACCGCGTCGGTTAAAATAACGGCAATCAAGAAAACCACCGCGCCGAAAATGTATGGGTAAAATGATTTCATTCTTTTATCTGTTCGGTCGGCGCACCTCGATTGCCTGCTCGCAAAGCTGCGCGAAATCGTCGGCGACTTTTTGCCAGCCGAACTTTTCGCGCACGGTTTGCGCCGCTTGTTCGCCGATTTTACCGGCGAAACTTTTATCTTTTAATAATTTCACGACCGCTTCGGCAAATTTGTCCGGCGTGTCGCGCAGAAGGATTTCCGCGCCGTCTCTCAAAGGCAAACCTTCGGCTCCAATTTTCGTCGAAACTATCGGCAGTTCCATCGCCATTGCTTCGTAAATTTTCAGCCGTGTGCCGCCGCCGATTCGGATCGGCACGATGTAAACGCTGGCTTTTTCCATAAACGGGCGCACGTCCGGGACTCGTCCGGTAACGACGATTGCCTGATCTTTTTTGCTCGCTTCGACGAGTTTCGGAAACGGATTGCGTCCGACGACCGTCAGCGAAATTTGCGGGATTTGGCGGCGCACGAGCGGCAGAATTTCTTCGGTGAACCACAAAATCGCGTCTTCGTTCGGCATCCAATCCATTGAACCCGTAAAAACTAAATTGAATTCGTCTTTTTCAATTGTTCCGCCGGGCGCGAAAAATTCCGTGTCAACGCCGGTCGGAACGTCTGAAACATTTTCGATGCCGTAGTCGCCGCGCATCGTTTCGGCATCTTCTTTTGAAACCGCCGCGACCCAATCGAAGCGGCGGCAACTTTCTTTTTCGTATTCAAACATTCGCCGCCACTGCATTTTCATCAACGCTTTTTTCGGCGCACCGGCGGCGATTTCGTAATGTCTGCGCCAAATCATCGCTTCGACGTTGTGCTGAAAAAGCAGAGTCGCCGCGTTCAAATTCAGTGGCAAATTAACCGCCGGAGTCAGAAAATCGCAGACGACGACATCGTATTTTTTCTCGCCCGTTAATTTTTCAATCGCGTTTCGCATTTCCGCCGACACATATTTCTGCAAAGCGTAAGGCAGTTTCGAGACGAGATTATTAGTTAATTCGAGATAAAATTTCGCCGAAAATTTGGCGGCGGTGCGGTGCGGAATCGTGATAATTTCGTGCGCGTATTCGCCCGCTTTCTCAAGCGCGTCTGCGTCCGCCGCGCCGTCGTCGAGCGTCAGATAAGTGATGTGATGATTTTTCTTTAATTCCTTCAACATCTGATAAGTGCGGATTTTTCCGCCTTTGTCAATCGGGTGAAGCAGTTCTGTTTTTAACCAAAGAATTCGCACTTTTTATTTCGAGTTAGGATTAAGAAGTTGCAGAAACACGCACGAAGTAAATTTATTAACTGATGTTACGCAAAAATGCGGCTGTGCCGCCTGATGT
>JAJAZE010000025.1 GCA_026785925.1 Pyrinomonadaceae bacterium | reverse complement strand
GGGCGAAGTTTCCACCATTCAAACTTCGGGAGAACTGAACCGGCAGATTTTCTCGAAAATTCCCGACACGCAATCAATGTCCGATTTGGACGCAGCCGTCGCGTGGGCGAAAAACAACGGCGGCAATACCAACAAACTTTCGATCACCGGGTTTTGCTGGGGCGGAAGAATATCCTGGTTATACGCGGCGCATAATCCGAAAGTTGACGCGGGCGCAGCCTGGTATGGGCGAGTCGTTCCGACGGCGAATTCCCCGATTAACGAAGCCCAGCCGAAAACGCCGATTGATTATGCGAAGGATTTAAAAGTTCCGGTGATCGGATTTTACGGCGGTTTGGATAAAGGCATTCCGCTCGACGGCGTTCAGAAGATGCAGGACGAATTAAAAAGAGGAAAATCGAAATCCGAAATCGTTGTTTATCCGAACGCCGACCACGGTTTTCTCGCTGATTATCGTCCGAATTACAACAAAGCAGCGTCAGAAGATGCCTGGAAGAAATTGCAGGAATGGTTTAAGAAAAACGGCGCGGCTTAATCTGAGATTTCCGGTTGAGTAAGCGTTTCTAGATTTACACGACACCGCAGAAGATACGGAACGAGCAGAATTTATACTATTGGTTTTTTCTGCCGGACTTCGTACTTTCTGCGGTAAAAATTTTTATGAACACACAGAATTTACAACTCGTCTATACGCTTTTGTGCGACGACGTGCGGCTGGAAATGGGCAATAAAATTTCGATGATGGGCGTTTTTCAAAATATAATGGTCGAGAAGCTGCCGATTTCCCTAATCAAATTCGCCGTCGTCAATCATTGGCGCGGCGACGGCGTTCATCAAACCGAAGTTCGCATCGTGTCACCGGACAAAAGCGGCGTGATTGTTTCTTCGCAGCCGACGAGCATCGAACTCGCGCCCGGCGGTTTCACCGATAACGTCAGCTTTTTTGTCAACGTCGTTTTTTCGTCCGCCGGAACTTATTGGATTCAAACGCTGGCGAATACGGTTTTGCTCGAAGAATTCCCGCTCATTGTCACCGACGCGGAAGCCATCGCCGGAAATCAGCCGACCGAACAAATTTCCGAAACAATCAACTAATTTAAAATGATTAACTTATAAGTATCGCCGGTAATTTCTATCAACTATGAACCCAAAAATTGAAAATAATTTGAATGACGCGGGGCAGAGTTACGACCTGGTATGTCTTTCACATCTGCGCTGGGATTTTGTTTATCAGCGTCCGCAGCATCTTTTGAGCCGTTTCGCACGAGCTAATCGCGTGTTCTTTTTTGAAGAACCGATTTACATTGACGGTGAAACACATCTGCAAATCAGCCCGCGTGAAGATAATTTGTCGGTTCTCGTGCCGCACATTTCACACGCCGACCGCGAAACCAAAAACATTACCGACCTTCAGCGCGAAATGCTTGACGAAATGTTTAGCACCGAGCATATCGGGCGATTTGTGCTGTGGTTTTATACGCCGATGGCGATGGATTTCGCCGCGCACTTGCAGCCGCTCGCCACGGTTTTCGATTGTATGGACGAGCTTTCGGCGTTTAAATTCGCGCCGCCCGCGTTGATTGAAAATGAAAAACGGCTGCTCGGAAAAGCCGATTTGGTGTTCACCGGCGGGCAGAGTTTGTATGAAGCGAAAAAAGATCAGCACGCGCGGGTTTTTGCG
>JAJAZE010000024.1 GCA_026785925.1 Pyrinomonadaceae bacterium | reverse complement strand
TTTGAAATTGTCGAAAGTCAAAGCCGCGAAATTGCTTCGTTAAATATCCAATTGGTTTTGGAAATGCTGAAAAAGCATTTCGCCGCAAAACTAAGTTCGCGCTTGCCGGTCGTGGCGATTTATTCGATTTACGAGATTCTCCTGCCGACATTTGAAAGGTATAAAAACAAACGACTTGCGCCGCTGCAAGTTCACACTTCTTCGGACAAACACGGTTTCGGCGACATTGAAATTTACGACGCGGAAAATAATCCGTTTGAAATAATCGAAATCAAACACAACATTCCGATTGATAAATATTTGATTTTCGATATTGTCAAAAAGACGAAAGCGACAAAAATCAACCGCTATTACATTCTCACGACTTTTCAAAACGGCTTTGCCGATGAAGAAACTGAGAAAGTCGTTGGCGAGTATATTCTGCAAATCAAACAGCAAACCAATCTCGACATTATCGCCAACGGCATAATTTCCACGCTGAAATACTATTTGAGATTCGTTGACGATTACGGTGAATTCATCAAGATTTACACGAAGAATTTAATTGCGGACGCGAAAAACTCGACTGAAGTAAAAAGTTTTCATCTCGAAGAATGGAACGAAATTTTGGAAGCATATAAAATTGAGAAATAATTTATGGAACAAGTAAATATCGGAATCATCGGCGGCAGCGGTTTATACCAGATGCCGGAATTGAAAAATGTTAGAGAAATCGAAGTTGATACGCCGTTCGGGAAACCGTCGGACGCATTTATCGTCGGCGAACTGGAAGGCGTGAAGGTCGCGTTTTTGCCGAGACACGGGCGCGGACATAGATTAACGCCGACGGAATTGCCGTTTCGGGCGAACATCTACGCGATGAAACTTTTGGGCGTGGATTATATTTTGTCGGTTTCGGCGGTCGGCAGTTTGCAGGAACAGTTTGCGCCGACGGATTTTTGTATTCCCGATCAGTTTTTTGACCGAACGCGGGCGCGCGCCGAAGAATCAACATTTTTCGGCGGCGGCATCGTCGGACACATCACGTTTTCGCATCCGGTTTGCGCGGAACTCGGCGATATTTTGGAAGCATCCTGTAAAACTGTCGAAGGCTTGAAAATCCATCGCGGCGGAACTTATTTGTGTATGGAAGGTCCGGCGTTTTCGACCAAAGCCGAGTCGAACGTCTATCGCAGTTGGGGAATGGACATTATCGGGATGACGAATTTGCAGGAAGCGAAACTCGCCCGCGAAGCCGAAATCGCTTACGCAACTTTGGCTTTGGTCACGGATTACGATTGCTGGCACGAAACGCATGACGCCGTTTCGGTGGAGATGGTCGTCGAATATCTGCACAAAAACGTCCGTCACGCGCAGCTTGTTTTGAAAGAAGCCGTCAAGCGTATCGCCGTCAAAGAAACGCCCAATCAGTTTATCGGCGCAACTAAGAGCGCGATTTTCACCGCGCCCGAACATTGGCACCCGGAGACGGCGAAAAAGCTCGAAGCAATTATCGGGAAATACGCGGCGAAATAGCCGCGCGGAAAACTTTTCGCGCTTTCAAAACATCTTTAACAGACAATATGAAAAGAAAATTTTTACCGCTCGCTTTATTATTTTGCAGTTTATTAGCATTTGATAGTGCGGCTTTCGGACAGAAACAAATCGAGCCGCAAATTCAGCGCAACCCGATTTTAGAACTCGACGCAAAACACAACCTGGAAGTCGCCAACTTCAGCTTCAAAACCCGAAAAGCCTACAAAGCCGTGCTGATGCGCTTTGAAGAAACTTTTGCCGCATATCCCGAATTCTCCAAAATGGACGAGTTTTTGTATCTGGCGGGAATGAGCAGCTTTTATCTTTCGGAAAATAAAGGCAAACAGAAAATCGTTTCCGAAGATGAAAAGAAAAAGTTCGCGCCGGAAAAATTGCGCGAAGATGCGGCGGCTTATCTTTCGCAGTTAATCGAAAATTATCCGCAAAGCCAGTATAAAGCGGACGCGCAGAAAACTCTGGAATCGCTCAAAGCGAAGAAATGAATCTCAATCAAGTGATGATTTATTCAAGCAAACCGACGGAAACGACCGATTTTTACCATCAACTCGGTTTGCAGTTAATCGTTGATTCTCTGCCGCGTTACGCTCGTCTGCAATGTCCCGACGGCGACGCGACGCTTTCGATTCACGCTTCCGACAATGATTTTTCCGATTCAAACATCGTTTTATATTTCGAGTGCGAAGATTTAGACAGGCAAGTTTCGGAATTGAAAAACATCGGTTTGCAATTTGAATCCGAACCGTCTGACCAGAGTTGGCTGTGGCGCGAAAGCTATCTCAAAGACCCAAACGGCAACCGCATCTGTCTTTTCTACGCGGGCGAAAATCGCCAAAACCCGCTGTGGCGTGTAAAATAACAATTTTCGTATGGCAAAGTTGATAAATAAAATTTAGGAGAAAATTTTAACAAATGTCTTTAACAGTTGTAGGTTCGGTCGCGTTCGACGCATTGGAAACGCCTTTCGGCAAGCGCGATAAAATTTTGGGCGGTGCGGGAACGCATTTTTCGCTTTCGGCGAGTTTTTTCACGGACGTTCGCGCCGTCGGTGTCGTCGGCGGTGATTTTGGCGAGGAAGAATGGGCGGTGTTCAAACGCCATAATATCAATACGGACGATGTTGAAGTCGTTGCGGACGGCAAAACTTTCTTTTGGAAAGGTCGTTACGATTACGATATGAACACGGCGCACACGCTCGACACGCAGTTGAATGTGTTTGAAACTTTTGACCCGAAATTGTCGGATGAATCGAAAAATTCGCGTATTTTATTTCTGGCGAACATTCTGCCGATGCTTCAAAAGCAAGTCCGTGAGCAGTGCGAAAAAGCCGAATTCGTCGCAATGGACACGATGAATTTTTGGATTTCTTCGATGAAAGACGCGCTCATCGAAACCGTCAAAGTCGTTGACTGTATTATCATTAACGATGCCGAAGCCCGGCAGTTAACGGACGAGCCGAACATTCACAAAGCGGCGAAAGCAATTTTGGATTTGGGTTTGAAAGCCGTCGTCATCAAACGCGGCGAATACGGCGCGACGCTTTTTACCAAAGATTCTTATTTCGTCGTGCCGGCTTATCCGCTCGAATCGGTTTTCGATCCGACCGGCGCGGGCGACACATTTGCCGGCGGTTTTATGGGTTATCTCGCTTCGCAAAAGGAAATCAATGAAGAAACAATGCGCCGCGCGATGATTTACGGTTCAGTGATGGCTTCGTTCAACGTCGAAGAATTCGGCACGGAGCGCGTTGACCGGCTGACTCAGACAGAAATCAACGAGCGATTCGCGGCGTTTAAGAAAATGACGCACTTCGATGAAATCCCGTTTGAACGCGCCGCCTCTGCGAGTTAATCAAATCAAAATAAAATGGCAAATCAAGGTAAGCCTGCGCTGACTAACTACATTATTTCATCACGAAATAATCTGTTTGTAATCGTCGGTCTGGTTATTTTGATTTGCCTTTTTCTCGGCATCGCCGCCACTTCGCCGACGCTGGAAACGGTCCAACGCTGGGTTTTAATCGTCTTTGTTATTGTTTTCGCCGTTTTCGGTTTGGGCATTGCAATTTGGCTGATTCTGCGCCAAGCCAGACAAAACGCGGTCGGCAGGGACAATCGTGAATTCGGCTGGAAAACGAGTTCGACCGACAGCCAACGCCGTAAATTAAACGATAATCTGCGCGAAATCATCGCCGCGCTGAAACTTTCCGACGTGCAGATTGACGATTTATTTTCAGCCTACGTCGTCGCCGAAGATTTGGC
>JAJAZE010000023.1 GCA_026785925.1 Pyrinomonadaceae bacterium | reverse complement strand
CTTCGGGCATCTTGACGCTATTTTAGCAAAGCGTGGCTACAATAACGGGCAAGCGAACAATTCAGCTATGAAAGAAGCAGTCAAGCACAAAGTTTGATTGTCCCGCCAAATCTGCTGTCTGCGGCGGGCGATCTTGATATTCGCCGGACGGCGTTTCAACTTTGCTCTCGAAAGAATCTTTGAATTAAACCGAGTGTCGCCGATGATGCTTATTTGCAGTGACCTGTTTCAAAGTTTGAACTAGCTTCACTGTTACCGTGCAGCTATTGGAGACTTCAACTTAAAAGCTGGTCTATGGTCGTATCGGGTAATGGCATTGAATGACGGCTGCCTAACCATTGGACGAAACTCGTCCGGTTAAAAAACTCAAACGGTTTATGATTTAAGTTTCGAGACTGACCGTCACCCGCCAAGCATTCACCTTGTTGGCGACAAATGGTTAATCTGTCGGTTCTTTATCAAACAAACGCGCACGCTTCGGGGCATAGATATTTTATGCCGATGAACGACGGACTTCAACGGAAGCCAAAGGCGCGTCTTTCATCCTACCAATGGACGTGGAGGTGACAACAGCGACTTTGCTATCAACTTATCATTTAACCCATGACTTGTGCGCGGCGGTTTCGCCCCACGTCATTTCAGCCGTTGAATTCGTCTGAACGCGCTTCGTGTTCAGGCGGACGAGCCATCCGCGCTCCCAATCCTGCCCGACAACCAGAACTGTCCGCTGACAATGCCGCCGATTTTCGGTTCGTTGGAAATCAATTTCACATCGGCGGCGACATCAATTTCGCCGCCGAAAGTGTCAATCAAAAACCAGTAAAATTTTTCGCCCGAAAGCTGATTCGTTCGCAATTCAAACTCTTTTATTTCGCCGCTCAAAGTTCCAATCGGGCGCACCGCGCTCAAATCAACGGATTCATCCGCCGCGTCAAACTCTAAAAGACCGTTTGGAGCGAATGATTTTGAAGCGTATTTTAACTCGCCCGATTGACTCGCGGCGTATTCTTTTTCGTCGGCGAAAACTTTAAAATCGTTTGAGGCGAGAGCCGTTAATTGAATCTCGCAGAGGTGCGGAAATTGTGAGATTTGATTCAAGTGAAAGTCCGGCACATCGAAAATAAAAGGATATTCACCGGATGTTTCGACATTTTCGTCTGCCGGATTTGCCCAGGCGTAAAAACCGCCGTCGAGCGGTGAAGATTCGCGCTCGATAGCTTTTGTCAGACCGACGCGGCGGCGGCTTTTCCCGGCGAAATGCGGATTGAAGCCGAGCAATTCCTGTTCAAAATTTCCCTGAAGCCAGATTTCCGCGCCCGAAGCGTCGGCGAACTTTAAATAAAACCCCTGCGGACAGCGAATGGTTTCGGTCAGTTCGAGAACGTGCGAAATCATATCGTTAATGTCTTTCTCGCCGCTCGTCGGGAAGCCGATGTCGGATAAATTACTCATAACTTTTAGGGTTTATTTAGAGTTTCGTCCGCGCCCGAAGCCCCAGCGAAAAGGTGTCGGCAGAAAATGCAAGCCGCCGACGCGAACGCCCGCCCACATTAGCGGCGCGATGAGTTTATGCTCGAAACCTTTTTTTGCCGCCACGCACTTGAACAATTTTTTATCGGTACGCCAGCGCATCGTCCAACTGCCGCCGTCGAAATATGCGCGGTCGTGTTCGATGCAGCAATCGAGATATTTGCCGTTGGGAAACAGTGAGCAGCCGTCGCTTTTAAAAGTCTGAGCAACGGATTTAGCTGTCGAATCCGCGTTTGTCTGAGCAACTGTGTGAAGCGCGAATAAAGCGGTCAGCGCAATTGTAAAAGCGATTTTTTTCATTTTTGATTTCAAATAAAACAATTTCAGCCCGCCGAGATTGATTCGCTTTTTCCATTTTCTAAACGGTGCGCGTAGAGCGGAAACTTCGCCGTCAACTCGCCGACCGCCGCCGCGACCGTCGCTTTTACTTTTTCGTTTTCGGGTTCGCGGATGATCGAAGCGATTAGCTGCCCGATTTGCCGCATTTCCGCCTGTTTCATTCCGCGCGTCGTCAGCGCGGGCGTTCCAAACCGAATTCCCGAAGCGACGAACGGCGAATTCGTATCGAACGGAATCGTATTTTTGTTCGCCGTGATGTGAACCGCGTCGAGAGCTTTCTCGGCGACTTTCCCGGTAATTCCTTTACCGCCCGCGAAAACGTCTACTAAAACCAGATGATTGTCGGTTCCGCCCGAAACTAATCGCAGACCTTGATTCGTTAATTCTTCGGCTAAGGCTTGCGCGTTATCCAGAACTTGTTGCTGATACGCCTTGAAATCTTCGCGTAATGCTTCGCCGAATGCAACGGCTTTGGCGGAAATAATATGCACCAGCGGTCCGCCCTGAATGCCCGGAAAAACGGCTTTGTCAATCGCTTTGGCGGATTCTTCGCGGCATAAAATAAGCCCGCCGCGCGGTCCGCGCAGAGTTTTATGCGTCGTCGTCGTCACGAATTCGCAGTGCGGGACCGGCGACGGATGAAGCCCGACCGCGACTAATCCGGCGATGTGCGCGATGTCCGCCAGCACGATTGCGCCGATTGATTTGGCAATCTCGCCGATTTTTTGAAAATCTATCGTTCGCGGATAAGCCGACGCGCCGCAGATAATCATTTTCGGACGCGCTTCTTCGGCTTTCCTTTGCAGTTCGTCGTAGTCAATTCGTTCCGTTTCCTGATGCACACCGTAATCGAAAACCTCATAATTGATGCCCGAAAAATTCATCGGATGCCCGTGCGTCAAATGTCCGCCGTGCGAAAGATTCATTCCGAGAATTTTATCACCGTGATTGAGCGTCGCCAGAAAAACCGCCATATTCGCCTGCGCTCCCGAATGCGGCTGGACGTTGGCGTGTTCCACCCCAAAAATCTCTTTGGCGCGGTCAATCGCCAACTGCTCGACGACATCGGCAAACTCACAGCCGCCGTAATATCTTTTCTTCGGATAACCTTCGGCGTATTTGTTCGTAAATACCGAACCCATCGCTTGCAGCACGGCTTCGGAAACGAAATTTTCCGACGCGATAAGTTCCAAGCCATTCGACTGCCGCCGCACTTCGTCGTCAATCGCTTCCGAGATTATCGGGTCAACTTCCGCTAAATTTGCTGTAAAAAAATTGTTCATATTATATGATTGTTTCGATCTATTCGATTATATTTTATCCGATTATTCTGCGCTTTTTTCTTTTCTAAAAAAAAATCTTACATAAAGTGCCGTCAGTGCGAGTGAAAGAAGAAAGGTAATGTTGCCGTAGTAGCGGTTTAACAAATACATATCTTTTCTCAAATCCTCGACTTCACGTTTTAGTTCTTCGATATTTTGCGTTTGTTCTTTATCAAATTTAGCTATTTCATCAAACGAGCCAAGATTTTCAGACTCCAGTTCACCTAAATATTTTGTTTCCGAATGCGCCGGAACGAAAGGCTGAAAAATCGGAAAACTAATCAGCATAAAAACCATTGCGGTTGCCGCAAATTTTTGAATCCTGACTTTTTTTGCCGGTTCGGGCAAATTCCGGCTTGTAATAAATCCGGCAAACGATATTATCCCGCTGATTATCGCAATGCCAACAATCCAATTCATAGAAAACATAAATTTTACTTCCAGAGTTTTTCAGTTTTGCCACGTAACCAATTTTCAATTTCTGCAGCTTTCCGAGCATCGGATTCGACTAGACTTCGATGGTCAACTCCAAAACGAGTTTCTTTCCAATCTTTCATTAAATCCAGATGAAGCCAAAACGCATCATCGAATACGAGATAAATTATATTTTTAGTCGCCAACCCGTTTTAGTTCCCCATAAAGTTTATGATTCTTTTTGAGCAGACGTTTCGATATTTTCTGCAATTTTTTTGAAGACGGTTTGACGAAAGATGCTTGAATTCCGCTATTTTTAATCGTCAAACTAACTAGCGTTCCTTCGGCAAAACCTTCCTTTTGACATATTTCGGCAGGAACTTCCAAAATCCAGGTATCTTTTTCTTGTTTGATTGTTTTCAATTCGCCGGTTTTCTCTAAAGTTTCAATCATTTTTCACCTCGCCAAATAATACAAATCAATCTTTCAGACGTTTCGATTTTCAAACTATAATTCGACTAAAGCACAGTCTTTCGCCATAACTCAAACCATTACCGTTCGATAAATCCTATTTTACGATAGATTATTTTTATTTGCGATTTTCTCCTTCTGCGTCGGCGTAGATTTTTTCGATAACGTCCGCGTATTTTTCGTCAACGACGCGCCGCTTTACTTTCAGTGTCGGGGTTAATTCGCCGCCTTCGACGGTCAACTCGTTTTCGAGCAGGGCGATTTTTTTCACTTTTTCGTATTGGGAAAGGCTGCGCGTGGCTTCAGCAATTTGACGTTCGATCAAATCAATAATGCGCGGGCTTTGACAGAATTCGGCGGGCGAATCCAGGTCGAGGTTTTTATGTTTGGCATAGCTGGCAAGCTGCTCGAAATTCGGCACAATCAGCGCGGCGGGGAAATTTCGGTTGTTGCCGACCAGCACGACCTGGCTGACGAAGCGTGAGGTTTTTATCAACTGTTCAATCGGCGACGGCGCGATGTATTTGCCGCCGGAGGTTTTGAAAAGTTCTTTTTTGCGGTCGGTAATTTTCAAATAACCGTCCGCGTCGAGCGTTCCGATGTCGCCGGTTTTAAACCAGCCGTCGGCGGTGAAAACTTCCCGCGTCGCTTCGGGTTTATTGTAATAACCGAGCATTACATTCGCGCCCGAAACTTCGATTTCGCCGTCTTCGGCGATGCGAACCTGCACGTTACGAATCGGCTTGCCGACCGTTCCGAGCCGTGTATTCATCAGCGTATTCGTCGAAATGACGGGCGAAGTTTCCGTCAGACCGTAGCCCTGCACAATCGAAATTCCCGCGCCGGTGAAAATCAGGTGAATGTCGTCGGAAAGCGCCGCGCCGCCCGAAATACAAAAATTCAGGTTGCCGCCGAAAAACTCGCGCAGTTTAGCGAAAACGATTTTATCGGCGATGCTGTGTCTGACGGCAAGCAGGCGCGAAATCGGTTGTTTGCGCTCGGTTCGCAAAGCGAATTCTTTCGCCACGTCAATCGCCCAATCGAAGATTTTTTCCTTCAAAGGACTTGCCTGCGCCGCTTTGACTTTGGCTTTGGCGTAGACTTTCTCGAAAATTCGCGGCACACCGACGAACATCGTCGGTTTGACTTCGGCGAGATTGTCAGCGGCTTTTTCGATTGATTCGGCGTAATAAACCGCCATTCCGTTGTAAATATATAGATACATTCCCGTCCGCTCGAAAACGTGCGAAAACGGCAGCACGGAAAGCGGTTTGTCTCTCGGCGAAAACGTATGTTCCGCGCCCGCGTCGAGCGTGTTGGAAACGAGATTGGTGTGCGAAAGCATCACGCCTTTCGGTTCGCCGGTCGTTCCCGATGTGTAAATCAGAGTCGCAACATCGTTTGGTTCGACAGCGTTGATTAAATTTTTAATTAGAAGCGGATTTTCCGCTTTTAATTTCGCGCCGATTTCTTCCAGATTTGTCAGCGACAGCGCGTTTTCGATTTCGACACCGGTAAAGTCGAAAAAGACGAGTCTTTCAATCGTTTCACATTCGGGCAAGATTGCTTTGATGCGCTCGAAAGCCGCTTTATCCTGCAAAAAGAAGACTTGTGCGCCCGAATCTTTAATGATGTATGCAACCGAATTCGGCGCGAGCGTCGTGTAAATCGGCGCGTCAACGATTCCCGCAAACTGACAGCCGGCATCGGTTAGAGTCCATTCGGGGCAATTTGAAGCGAGCAGCGCAGCGCGGTCGCCTTTTCGCAATCCGAGCGCGTAAAGTCCGAGCGCGATGTTCTCCGAACGCGAAACGATTTCCGCCGAAGAAATCCGCTGCCATTCGCTGTCTTTTTTGTAGTTCAAAGCGTCGGCGCGAGGATGTTTTTCCGCCGCTTTAAGAAATAACTCAGCCAGCGTGCGCGGTTCGTCCGCGTCGAGCGGAATGCGCTTCGCCGTTTGTTTTATTCGATTTTCGGTTTGACTCTGCATCGCGCTCAATTTTCAAAAACTCAGCCGGTGACAAAATAATTTGGAATCCGCAATTACTTTAGAACGCCGCCGTAAAAAACTTTCAAAACTTCATCAGCCATCGGCGCGAGCGGATAAGTTCGTTTCGACAAAATCCAATTCGTCACCATTTCGTCGAGTGCGCCGTAAAGAATTTTCGCGGCGGTAATGGCTTTCAAATCTTTCCGAAAAACGCCGGTTTTCTGTCCTTCTTCAATGGTCGTTTTGATCAAATCGAGATATTCCGCAAAACCGCCGCCGGAAAATTCCTCCATAAATTTGGTCGAACCGCGCAGTTCGACTTGAAAAACAATTGCTAAATCGCGGTCTGCGCCGAGCCTTTCCAGATGAAGCTGCGCGATGCGCCGCAAACGTCCGTCGGCGGCTTCGATCTCAGCAATTTCACGTTTTCCTTCGGCAATAAATTCTTCCATCGCCCGGTCGAAAACCGAGTGCAGAATTTCTTCCTTGCTTTTGAAATAAAGATAAACCGTTCCGTCGGCAATGCCCGCTTCACCGGCAATGTCGGCAACCTTGGCGTTGAAATAACCTTTCTGCGCGAAAACTTTGATTGCCGAACGCAAAATCGCCTCGCGTTTATCGGAAACAAATGCGCCGTTCGATTTCGGATTTTGAGATTTCGATTTCGTATTTTTCGCCTGCTTTGCCGAAGTATCCATTTATTCAAACCTCTGTCGTCAAAACCAAAGGATTTTGATGCGTCAAAATTGTGAATGTAATCAAGAGTAAAAAAACTCTGCGTTCTCTGCGTCTCTGCGTGAAAAATTGCTGAAAAAACTTGATACTTCCGAGTAGGTTAAAAAACGGTTTCACGCAGAGGCGCAGAGAAAACGCTTTGAAATGATAAAAAGTTTTTACTCTTGATTCGCATTATGAATGATGATTCATTCAGTAATCAGATTAAACGCAAAACGGAAATTTGGCAACAAAAAATCAGTGATTGTAAAATCTATCGAAGAAAAAAAAAGCGACTTCAGAAAAATCTGAAATCGCAAATTTGAAACCAAAATAAAGTGGCGGAGAGAACAGGAGTCGAACCTGCATATCCTTACGGACGGCGGTTTTCAAGACCGCTGCACTACCATTATGCGATCTCTCCGCAAACGGACGGCGAATTGAAAATATACCGCAAAGTAAGCTGATAGACAAATGAAAATGTTTGTTTTGCCGTAGTCTTCGCGGGTGAGTTTAGCCGGTTCGCTTAATTATTCTGACGCATTTGCTCGATTATCAAAGGGCGAAGCTCGTTCCACATCACGGTTGCCGTCGGGACGTTGCTGTTGACGAGCAAAATCGCCGTGTAATTATTTTCAAAATCAATCCACGGCGTGCAGCCGAACAAACCCTGATCGGAGAGTTCCGGTCCCGAAGTTCGCGGCGCAGGCTGACTTTGCAGATAATCCGCCGCCGAATGCCACCAGCCGTAACTATAGCCGGTCAAACGAACGCCGCCCGGATTATTAATCACCGGAAGACCGCGCCGCTGATCGGTCTGCATCTCTAAATAAATCTGGTTCGAGATAACGCGCGAGTTTTGATAAACGCCGCCCGCCAGATACGTCTGCAAAATGCGCGTGTAATCGCCGACATCGGAAAACGCGCCGCCCGCGACGCGCGGATTGGTTGTATTGGTAAAAGTAAAGCGCACTAATCCGAGCGGCGTTTTGATTTTGTCGGCAAAAAACTGATTCCAGCTTTGCCCCGCCAAAACTTCGGCGACGTAGCCGGCGAGCTGCATTCCGTTGCCGCCGTAATCAAAGCGCGTTCCCGGCGGATATGCCAGAGGCAAGTTCAAAATCTGTTGAGCGCACAATGTCAGCGTCGTCTGGCGGTCATCCAGACACGACGCATCGCTCGTTCCCGAAAGCCCCGACGTGTGATTCATCAGCATCCGCATCGTGATATTCGCTTTGTCCGGCGGCACTCCAACCTGACCGGCGAGATAAACGGAAATCGACGCGTCGAGATTTAACGCGCCCGCATCAACCAGCGTCAGAATCGCCAGCATCGCCGGCATTTTAGTCGCCGACGCAATCGGCAGAATCGTGTTCGCCGTTTGATTGCCGAACGCCTGCGTATGAACGACGCGCCCGTGCCGCGAAATCATCAGCGTCAAACCCGGCACGATTGACGGGACAAAACTTTGGAGCTTTTGATTGACCGCCGTCCAATCGTAATTGCCGACCGGCGCAGTCTGCACCGTCAAAGTCAGCGAGTTCGATTCGCGGCGATTGACAACTTTGATTGACAAAAATCCGGCGTTCGCCGTTAAATTTGCCGGAATCGTCGCCCGCAGTTTGTTCCACGCCGTCTGCACGGTATCGAGCGTCACGCCGTTCGCCTGAACTTTTGAAGTTTTGGAAAAATTGCTTCCCGTTACAATCACCGGAAAAGCCGTCGCGCCTGTCTGCACCGCCGCCGGACTGAGCGCGTAAATTCTGATCGGCTGTGCCGACACTTTTAACGAAGCACAAACGAAAATTAAAAATAGCGGCAGAAAATAAGTTCGCATAGATTTCAACGCACGGAAATTTTATTGTCGGGAACATTTTATTAGACAGCACAACTGAGAAAAAAGCCGAAAAGAAAATGTCGCTTTACATTATAAAGTTCTTGACAAACAAAACAACTTGGTTTAAATTGCGATGTGTATGACAAAGATTCAAGCACTTCGCAAAGAAAATATAGAAACGCGCGAGCCGGTAAATATCGGCGACCGCGCGATTGATAACTTGAAATTTATCCGCGAAACGATGGAAAGTTCCGTGGTTTTTACGACCGTTCCGGGTTACGGCGGAATGCTGATGGGCGCGACCGCCGTCGGCGCGGCGATTATCGCCAATCAGCAGATTTATTTAAGAAACTGGCTGATCGTCTGGATTGTCGAAGCCATTTTAGCATTTCTGGTCGGACTGCTGGCGATGTGGCAGAAATCGAAAATCGCCAATGTTTCGCTGACTTCCGCGCCGCCGAAAAAATTTGCGAAGAGTTTTCTGCCGCCGCTCATCTGCGGCATTGTAATCACGCTCGGACTCTGGAATTTGGAGCATTACGAGGTGATGATTCCGGTTTGGCTTTTGTGTTATGGCGCGGGAGTTGTCTGCGGCGGCGCGTTTTCGGTCAAAGCCGTGCCGATAATGGGCTGGTGTTTTATCGCGCTCGGCGCAGTCGCGTTTCTTTTGCCGCGCGGTTTCGGCGACGAATTGATGGCGTTGAGTTTCGGCGTTCTGCACATCGTTTTCGGATTTATTATCGCGCGGAAATACGGCGGTTAAAAATATGGCTGGAAAAAATTTAGCGTTAAAAAAAGATTCCGAATCACCGGCGCAGCCGAAAGATTTGCGGCTACAGAAAGCGGCGGAGAATGTTTCAAACGAACTCGACAAAACGATTCACGAGCGAATGCGGCTCGGCATAATTTCGGCTCTGGCGGCGAATGCGAGTTTGTCGTTCACCGATTTAAGAAATCTTCTGAACACCACCGACGGCAACATCAGCGTTCACGCCCGCAAACTCGAAGAAGCCGGATATTTAACGTGCGAAAAATCTTTCAAAGGGCGCGTTCCGTTGACCGAATATCGAATTACGAGCGACGGACGCGAGGCTTTAAATCGTTACTTAAATCATATGGAAGCGTTAATCAGCGCGATGAAGGGAAATGTTTGAAACGATAGAAATTGAAACGGAAAATTCCACTCTTTGGAAAGACAGCGTTTGGCACAAACGCAACTTTTTCAAATTAGAAACGAGTAATGAAACAACGAAAAAGTAAATGAAAAACTTGCCGTCTTTCTGTTTCGGATTGATGGCGAAAATGTGGAAAACCACAGCGGCGACGGTGGCTGCGCGGCTTAATAAATTCGGCGCGAAACAGTAAAACTTAAAGTTACGCAGTTGAAGCAAAGTAATTGAAAGCTAAAATTCTGAACCTTCAGAATAGATAAAAGCTGAAAGCTGATCGGTAAAAGATAAACTCCGCGCCATATCTGTCAGTTATCATCTATTCCGAATCGTCAATTTTTAACTGCGTAACTCCTGACTTGAAACAAAATTTTTTGAGAAATAATTTTATGAACGAGAAAACGAAAACTGGTTTGGAGATTTTGGAAGCGGCGGTTTTGCTTGGTATTTTGGGCGATGTGCTGCTGCGCGAAACGCCCTGGGGATTGAATGTTTTGCTGTTTGTCGGTGCGCTCGTCGCAGCGATGGTGATGCTGACGCTGCGCCGTCGAAGCGAGCTTTTGAGCAGACAGACAATCTTTTTGCACACGGCACTCGTTTTTTTCGCGCTGATGTTCGTCTGGCGCGATTCGGTGCAGTTGAAGACGTTGAATGCGCTGGCGATTATCGGTATTTTATCGCTTTTGACTTTGCCCGCGCTGCAAATTAAAGCGCATCTGGCGGGCGTTTTTCAATACGGTTTTTCGATGCTTTGGTCGGGGGTTAATGCGGCATTCGCGCCGTTTTATCTGGTATTTGAAGACGTTAAATGGAAAACGCTGCCGCAAAAAGGCTGGACGAAACATCTGGCTGCCGTGCTGCGCGGCGTGGCGATTGCCGCGCCGATTCTGTTGATCTTCGGTGCGCTTTTTATGGCGGCGGACGCGGTTTTTCAAGGAATCGTCGAGCAGACTTTTCATCTCAATCCAGAAGGTTTGTTCACGCACGTCTTTTTCGTCGGGTTCTTTTCGTGGATTGTCGCCGGATATTTGCGCGGTTCGCTCTTCGACTCTTTTGCGCCGGAAACGGCGGAAGCAAAACCGGAAATAAAAGTGCAAACCTTGAGCATAACTGAAAATAAGGAAGATGAATTGAATGAGCAAAAAACGCCGGAAAACGTCAAAGCCTGGAATTGGCGAACTTTCGATAATTCGGTAATGCCGAAGTTTTTCACGCTCGGCGCAATCGAAATTTCGATTGTTTTGGGTTTGGTAAATCTATTGTTTTTGAGTTTCGTCATCGTGCAGATTCCATATCTTTTCGGCGGAATGGAACTCGTGCAGAACACGCCGGACTTTAAGCTCGCGGAATATGCCCGGCGCGGTTTCGGCGAACTCGTGACGGTTGCCGCCCTTGTTCTGCCGATTCTGCTTTTCTCGCACTGGCTGTTGCGGAAAGACGCGCCGGTGAACGAGAAAATCTATCGCGTTTTAGCCGGAATTAATATCGCTTTGCTGTTCGTAATTATGATTTCCGCGACGCAGAGATTGCTGCTTTTAACCGGAAATCTTGGTTACGGACTTACGACCGTGCGATTTTATCCGATGGTTTTTATGATTTGGCTCGCTCTCGTTTTCGCGTGGTTTGCGCTGACGGTTCTGCGCGGAGCGCGTGAACAGTTCGCGTGGGGCGCATTGTGGGCGGCGTTTTTCGTCGTCGGCACGCTGCACGTTCTCAATCCCGACGACTTTATCGTTCGCACCAATGTGCGGTTGATGCACGAAGGTCGCAGCTTCGATTCAAATTATGTGACGGAGTTGAGCGACGATGCCGTTCCCGCGCTGCTTGAAAATTTGCCGGCAATGAATTTTGAACGGCAATGCGTCGTCAAAAATAAAATTTCAAATCGTTTTGTTCAAGCGCAAACGGAAAATGATTTTCGCACTTGGAACTGGTCGCGCTCAGTTGCGCGTAGAAAAATGGCGCAACTGAGCGAAATTTTGGATACGGCGAATTGTCCCGAATATACGAAAAGCAGCGATAGATTTTTAGGCGAATACTAAACGAAGTTTGTCAATTCGTTTTTCTTGCTTTTGAAAAGGCTGTCTCTTAATATAAAAGCGTAAGTCTAAATTTGCTTGCGCCTTTCTATTGTTTGCTTTTAATTTCCGAAGCTAATCAGCAAAATGTTAAATAACTTTAAAGAACGCGATTTCGTGCGCGAATATCTTTCATATTTACAAGTTGAAAAAGGCTTGGCGAAAAATTCCGTCGAAAGTTACGCGGGAGATTTGGCGAAGCTGAAAAAATGGGCGGAGAGAAATAATTACGATTTGCTCAAACTCACGCGCCGGGATTTGCGCGAATGGCTGATTGATTTGGCGGGCGAAAATTTATCGGAAAATTCCAAGCGGCGAATGATTAGCGCACTGCGCGGGTTTTATAGGTTTTTGCAGTTTGACGGACACATCACGAAAAATCCGGCGGAAAATCTCGAAGCTCCGCAAAAAGGTCTTTATCTGCCGAATTTCTTGAACCAAACCGACCTCGGAAATTTGCTGGCAGTGCCGGAGGTTGCTACGGAGATCGGTTTGCGCGACCGGGCGATTTTGGAGTTAATGTATGCTTGCGGTCTGCGCGTTTCGGAGGCGGTTGACTTGAAGATAAGCGATGTTGACGTTGACGCGGGAATTTTGACCTGCAAAGGGAAAGGCAGCAAAACGCGCCGCGTTCCGGTCGGAAAAAGCGCAATCGAATGGCTCAAAAAATATCTAATTGTCAGACGCGCCAAAGAAAATATCGTCATAAACAATATGTTCGTCAGTTGTAGCGGCAAACCGGTCAATAGGCAGGTAATTTTTAACTTTGTCAAAGAATACGCCGAAAAAATCGGGTTGCAAAATGTCTCTCCGCATACTTTGCGACATAGCTTTGCGACGCACTTGATTCAAAATAGTGCCGACATTCGTTCGGTTCAGCAAATGCTCGGACACGCCGACATCTCGACCACCCAAATTTACACGCATCTTACCGACACGCATCTGCGAAAAACTTACGAGAAATTTCATCCGCGCGCGTCTTTGCCAGATAATAAAAAGGAAATTCAAAGCACTGACTAAAATCATTTGGCTCCGACTTGCAAGTTGTGGAAAACGTGGCTATCATAGAAATTTTGCTAAACGTCTCAGGAAGATGACTATAGCATTTGACAAATAATGAGCATGGGTGGTCGAGCGGTCAAAGGCAACGGGCTGTAAACCCGTCGGATTAATTTCCTACGTAGGTTCAAATCCTACCCCATGCACCAGATTGAAAAGAAAGCGGGAGTAGCTCAATGGTAGAGCGTCAGCCTTCCAAGCTGAATGTTGCGAGTTCGAGTCTCGTCTCCCGCTCCAAGTTCTGAAACTTTGTTTTGAAATACCGCCCGAGTAGCTCAGGGGTAGAGCGCATCCTTGGTAAGGATGAGGTCCCGGGTTCAAATCCCGGCTTGGGCTCCATTAAGTTATTTTATAAATTCATTTAAGAGGAAAAAGAGAAATGAGCAAAGAGAAATTCGACCGCAGCAAACCGCACGTTAATATCGGGACTATCGGACACGTGGATCACGGAAAGACGACTTTGACGGCGGCGATTACCAAAGTGCTGGCGAAGCATAATCCGAAGATCGTCGTGCGGGCGTTTGATTCGATTGACAACGCCCCGGAAGAGAAGGCGCGCGGGATTACCATCGCCACCGCCCACGTCGAGTATGAAACGGCGAACCGGCATTACGCGCACGTGGATTGTCCGGGACACGCCGATTACGTCAAGAATATGATTACCGGAGCCGCCCAGATGGACGG
>JAJAZE010000022.1 GCA_026785925.1 Pyrinomonadaceae bacterium | reverse complement strand
GGCTAAAAAAGCCAGAGCAATAATCAAAGTTGTTTTTGTTTTCATTGTTGTTTTTGTTTTCATTGTTGTTTTTGTTTTCATTAGAATTTTCTTCTCAATTACATATTTTATTGAATTTCTGAAATTCTCGATTTAAGCGAAAACAGCTCCGATAAAATCTGAAAATCATCAATTCTTTGTTTCTATCTATCTAAACGAGAATTAAATAGAAAAAGGGTCATAACAGTTCTAATTTTCTTATTGTACTTTTTGGGAGAAGCATGAAGTTTTGTAAATGATTGATAAATTAAAACATAACCAAATATAAAAATTCATCAAACATAATTTCGGCGGACTTTTTTGAAGCGGGCGACGAACAAAAGTTGGCTGAATGTTCGTCTTATCAAGATATTTGACCCCACCTTTTTGCTGAGAGTCGTTGTTTGTGAATTTCACAACAACTGCCGTTATCTGCCGGTGATTTCTTGTTCTCAGCGACCTGGACATAAAAGACCGCATCCGCTTTAAGATTTTAAATACGGTGCGAGAAGTTTCCGCCACGAGCGGTCAACTCTTTTGAATTCCGCCGGACAGCGTTCGGCGCGTTCGCGCGGCAGACCGTTTTTGCCGAGCAGGTCTTTGTTTTTTGACGGATTGCTGCCGTAGGTCAAACACAACATATCGTAAAATCGCTGCATATCGAGTGAGTGTTCATCCCAGAAAGCTATTTCGTCGTTGTTTGTCTGGCTGCTGACAATACTAAAAAACGTCGCTGCGCTTAAAACCATTCCTTCGCCTTCGGGCGTACCGTCGAGCAGGACGAACATCGCAAGCTGGTCAACCGCGTCTTCTTCGCGCCCCGTTGCGGGCAAATCCCAAACGTCAATCAGACAATGACCGAGTTCGTGGAAAAAGAAAACCGCCATCGCGCCGTCCGCCATATCATCAATTTCGGTTTGTTTTTTGGAAACCTTTTTGAAGGCTTCTTGGAATTCTTCGAGAAACTCGTAACACATCGTGATTTCCTTGACCTCTGGATTGTAAAAGGCATTCGGTTCGCCGCATTTGTCGAAATTCAGATAGACATCATATGGCAAAGCGATTATTTCGTTTAACGGTTTGGTGATTTCGAGCAGCGAATCGGCGACTTCCTTGGGCATGGCTTTTTTCGGGTTTTGCTTCAATGTCGCCGGAGAAAATCCGATTTTGAAATCGCCTTTGTCAATATTGTTTCCCGCCGGTTTGCCCGTTGTTTGTGCCGAAACAGAATGCAGATTCGCGGTCGGCGCGATGGTTGTTAAAACCGCGCACAAGATCATCGAAACAATCGCGCGGCTCATTATTTTGGTGTTTTTATTTTTAGAATTCGTTAAATTTACAAGTTTCATATAGCTTCTCCTTAAAAATTAATTGGAGCCTGCCTTTTTCCGTTCCAATTTAGCAAGGTATTTGACATCGCCGTTGTTGCCGAAAAGCGTTGTTCTTGAACAGTTAGTTGTCGAAAGCGCATCCTTCAACCCGTAAGCATAAACGAGATATTTTTGCCCGACCGCAAAGCTAAAACCGCACATCGCACTTTCTTTGGCGGTCGTGATCGTGATTTCCGGTTGAGATTCGCCCTTCCACGATTTCGCTACTTTGAATTTCACAATGAAATTGTATTTATCTGCCGAAGATTCCCTGATCTCAATGACCTCGCCCGAAAAGACCGCATCCGCATAGGCAAATGCGCCCTGAACCTGCTTTTTCATCGGTTCAAGATTCAATACGCAGCACAGGCAAACGATCTTTCCGCCGAAGCGAACAGGAACATCGCCAAAGCGAGCGAAATGTAGATATATTTTTTCATTGTCCAATTAATTCCTGTTCCGATATTCATTTTATTTTTACCTCGAACTTATTTTTTGTAGTTGTCTTTCACGAACAGATTGAAAAGTTTATTGACAACTTATTTCACCGTCACTTTGAGCGTGTATTTCGCTGTCGGGTGAGCGGTGACATAGATGTAATAATCGCCCGTCGCCGGAATTTTACGGGTTTGGGATTTGCCGTCGTAAGTTTCGCTGCCGCCTTCGACCAAATCACCGGCAAAAAAGTCGTCTGATTTGCTGATAACGAATTGGGCTTTATTATCGCCGCCGCCCAGCCACGAAATTTGAACCTTGAGAGTTTGATTTTTACGAGCGCGAATCACGTAGCTGTCGTGCGCTTCGCCGCCGACGAATCCTTTGACCGCCGCCGGACTTTT
The DNA here is from genome assembly GCA_026785925.1 of Pyrinomonadaceae bacterium. GTDB lineage: Bacteria > Acidobacteriota > Blastocatellia > Pyrinomonadales > Pyrinomonadaceae. The sequence continues at coordinate 764 of JAJAZE010000022.1, read as the reverse complement.
CAGAGGTTTTTTCTTAACAGAATCCGTCTGCGCCGAAGCGATGCCGGCTGTAACGAGTAAAATTGCAACGGCGGAAAAAGTTAAAAAGACTCGTGTTAATGTTTTTAAAGTATTCATTTTATTTTCCTTATTCAACAATTATTTGATAGTCACCGATAATTTATAAGTGGCATTTCCGCGAGTCCCGGCAACGGTGATTTTGTAATCTCCGTCATCGGGAAGCGTGCCTGTCCAAGTGGTCTGATCATCGCCGTCTCCGGCATTTTCCAGATAACCGCCGCTTGGTTTTTCGATAAAAAAGACAGCATTTTTTTCAACCGAAGTGATTTTAACTGTCATTTTTTGTTTGGCTTTCGCGCCGGTAATATACGTATCCTCATCGCCGCGAATCACGGCATTGGAAAGAGCTGCCGTATGTTTTCCTTTCGCAAATTTAATTCGTTTGGTACTTCCATCGGCTTGGGTAATTTGCGATTTAACTTGCTCGTATGATCCTTCCATGAAAAAACGGTTCTGATCCAGTGCGCTTTTGGTAGTGTAAAAGTTCACGGTCACGATGTCCTCATTAAATATCATCTTGAGATAGTGACACCTATCACCATCAAATTTTGGGGCAGCCGTCAGATGAATAATGGTCCCGCCATTATCTTCCGAAATAACAGTATATGGTGAACTTTGTCCGCTACGCCAGGTGATTTTTTTTGAATTTTGATTCTCAAATATGGTCATCATCCCGAAGCTCATATTAGAAGTACTGATCGCGT